>JAUWMD010000008.1 GCA_030613345.1 Candidatus Krumholzibacteriota bacterium | reverse complement strand
GAGATCGAGGTACAGGTCGATGCTGAAAACGGGGACATGAAAGTTGGGGAAAAATCCACTCCCAGCGCTGGGAGTGGAAAATTACCCAACTCTGGAGGCGGCAGCGAAAGCGCGGCTGGAGGCATGGCCGGCCCGGATAGCGGAAAAGTGACGGGAAAGACCGCCACGGAGCGGCGGATGGTCCTCGAGCAGAGGTTCAAGGTAGAGTTCGGTGTAGATCAGGAGTTTCTCGAGAAGCTCGAGCGGGTACGCGTACTTCTTTCGACGAAGCATCATGCAAAGCTCGAGTTCGAGGAGTTCTTTGAGATATTGATGGACGAGTATATCGAGCGGTACAGCCCAGAGGGCAGGCTCAGGAGGAAGGCCGGGCGCGAGAAGAGGAAATCAGTGCGGAAGGACCCGAAGAACTCGCAGAAGCAGTCGACGACCAGGCAGAATTCGGAAAACCCACGTTATATTCCCAAGTCTGTCCGCGACGAGGTCTACGCCAGAGACAGGGGGCGATGCACCTTCCTTGCACCGGGAGGAAAACGGTGCGGTTCGACTTGGGACCTTCAGATAGACCATATAGTCCCCTTTTCCAGGGGCGGGGATAACTCGAAATCCAACCTCAGGCTGCTCTGCGCGAAGCATAACCGGCTGGAGGCAGAAAGAGCTTTCGGGGAAAAACTTATGGAACAGTTCTGTGATCCTTGAGATCTCGCTATCCAGAAAATCGTGCGACCCGCGAAATCCAGTGATCTAATGAAATCATGCGACCTGCGAAATCCAGTGATCCATGAAAAACCCGGCCGCGGAGTCTCGGATCTTCCTTCAACCGAGTTAACTCTATTTCTATTCTCTTATAGAGATACGCACTGAAAACACATGGAGCGAAAGAGGTTTACTAAAGGCGCTCTTCAAGGGTATATAATCATTGTCCGATACGGGGATCTCCCTATGGAGGGATCTTCAGAACTCTTCAGAGAAAGTACTTATTATGAGTAATCGCTTCATCAGGATTGCGGCGATCTCACTGATCCTGCTTCCGGTCATGTCGGGATGCGGCGAGAGATCGACCGTGGATAGGTCGAGGAAGAAGTTCGACTCGATAGCGGACGACGCGGTGTCCCTATACGTCAGCATGCATCCGTTGCGCGCTTCGAGGCTCGGGCTCGAGGGCGCCGATTCACTCCTCTTCACATTCTCTCCCGCCGAGATAGAGCACGCGATGACGGTCATGGACACGCTGATGGCGGCTGTCTCGGCCCTCCCGGCGGACGATCTGGACGACGGCCGCATCGACGAATCGATTCTGATCACCGACTGGATGAAGGGCGAGCGCTTCGCATTCACGCAGTCGCGATCCTGTCTCGACAATCCTCTTCTCTACTGCTGGATGATCGAGGAAGCGCTGATGGGCATACCCGCAAGGCCCTGGCCACCCGCCGACGGCGAGCGGCGGGCCTGGGCGGCGCGCATCAGTCTCCTCCCGGTCCTCGTGGAGAACGCATCGACACTTCTGAAAAAACCGGGAGGCACCCATCTCGAGGAAGCGTCCAGACGGCTCCTGATCCTCTCCGGCAATATGCTTCGCCTCGCGCAGATGACGGAGCAGCGGTACGGCGGACCGGCCGCCGAGCTCGATCCGGCCCGCGAAGCCGTCCAGAGGTACAGCGAGATCGTAGACAGCCTTCTCGAGATCAGGATAAGCGGCAGGATGATAATGGGACTGGAAGAGCTCTCTCGGATCCTCAAATATTCCGAACATCTTGACTTCGACTCGGCAAAGATGATCGCCGAGGCCGAGAAGATCACGAAACGACTTTCCAGGCAGATCGCGCCTGCGGGAGTAGCCGTGACCGATCCGGGGGAAGAGAACGTCGATATATCGATCGATCTGGCGGATTCCCTCCTCGGAGGGATCGAGGAGAAACTATCCTCGAGACGGACCTTCGGCAGGAAGAAGAAACCGCGCTCGCCGGTGGCCGGATACAAAGAGACATGGATACCGCTGAGGGTACCGGTGAATCCCTACCTCACCCTCCCGATCATCCCCGAGCGAGAGATCAGGTGGACGTTCGGCCCCGGGGAACACCGCACATGTGTTCCCACGGTCTATGTTCCTGCCGGACGGGAGTTCACGCTGGACCGTCTGGTCTACGAGCTTCTGCTCTCTTCCTCGCTGATGTCTTCTCCCGACAGAAAGATGTGCAGGAACGATTCGCCCGTCAGGATGATATTCGGTTCGGAGACGTACAGATACGCGTGGAAAGCCCACAACTTGAGCGAACTGACGGGGCTGATCCCCGAACGGAAGATACAGCTGAATAGACTTTATACCACCGAACGTGTGACCGCCCTCGCGAGGATAGTCCTCGTCTTCCGGCTGCATTCGGGAAAGTACACTGCCGAGGCGGCGAGGGAATACCTCAAAGAGGTCACCCCGCTCAACGAGACGCAGATCGACAGGGAAGTGATGCATGCCACGGTCTCCCCTGTTTCAGCGTTCGAGGGAATAGCGATAATGACGGCCGAACTGATGGTTAAAAGGGCGACGGTAGACCGGATGGGAGGGAAACCCAGGGAGAAGGTCAGGAAGCTTCTTCTCGAAGCGGCCGGCATGCCCCCCTACCTCCTGATGAAAAGGATGCCCTTCTGAAAAAACGGGAGTTATCCCGTAACAAAACGGGGGTCGTCTCGTAATCAAATACATACGGAGGTGTCTGATGAATCAAAGGAAAATCTTCTGCGCCGCGGCAGCGGCGATGCTACTGGTAACAGCCATTCCCGCCGCTGGCGGGGAGATAGTGCGTGATTTCAACGAGAGTTTCGATGTCGAACGCGGCTGGGCACTGAGGCTGAGGCACGGAGACGGAGACGTCACGATAACGCCGTGGGACAGGGATGTCGTCGAGATCACCGTCCATTACCACGCCGAGCGCAAAGGCCTCGGCGACGACTCGAAGCTCGATTTCACCGTGAAGTTCGAGGAAAAGAACGGCGTGATAGAGGTAACAGGCAGGGAATCGAAGAGCGGGTTCATGGGCCTGCAGATCTTCATCCTCGAGGAATACACCTATACGATATCGGCGCCCCGCTATCTCGAGCTCGACCTCCAGGGGGACGACGGCGACATCGACGTCGAGAAGTGGAGCGGCCGGATAGAGATCAGGCTCGACGACGGCGAGATCAGCCTCTACGGATGCGAACCGAAAAAGACGAGGATAAGGACGGGAGACGGAAACATCTCACTCGACGGCCATTCGGGCTCTATCGATATCATCGGGGACGACGGACGCCTCGATATAAACCGCGGGAAGTTCAGTGACTGCCGAATTCAGCTTGATGACGGCGATATCCGTGCCCGCGATTCGGAAGGCGATTTCTATATCGAGGTCGACGACGGTGACACCGAGCTGCTCCGCATCAAGACAAAGGTGATCGATCTCAAATCCCAGGACGGGGATTTCGATATAGAGCTCCTGAAGACGGGCAAACTCGACCTCGAGATAAAGACCGACGACGGTGACATCGATCTGAGCCTGCAGAGCGGCATATCGGCGTTGTTCACGATAGACGTCGACGACGGCAGGATACGCACCGATCTGCCTTCGGCGAAGGATGTGCAGAAGGGAAACCACTGGATGTCCGGAAAGCTGGGCGACGGAAATGGCAGGATCAGGATACGCACGACCGACGGATCGGTGATGCTCCGCGAGATAAGATAGCGTCCGGAACCGGAGCGGACCTACGGATTTCCCCTGACACGGGACCGGCGGGAGACCTTTCGATCAGAAAGGCGCCCCGTCGGCCCTGTATTCTATCTTCCCCGCGAGAACGGTCGCGATTACCTCTATCCCGGGGATATCACCCGGTTCGGACTTCATCAGATCCGATCCCAGTATGGTCAGATCGGCCAGCTTCCCCTTCTCGATCGAGCCCCTTCCCTCCTCCTGGCCGGCCGCCCAGGCAGCGTCGAGAGTATAAGCCCTGACGGCCTCCTCTATACTGAGCCGCTGATCCGGCGTCCAGCCACCCACGGGCCTGCCGTCGAGATCCTGCCTCGTCACGGCGGCGTATATCCCCAGCAGCGGATCTATCGACTCGACGGGATAATCGGAACCTCCCGGTATTCGCGATCCGGCATCCTTCAGGGACCTCCAGGCGTAGGCTCCCTCGACGCGGTCATCCCCGATCCTGTCGCCGACCCACGGCATGTCCGAAGTACAGTGTATAAACTGCATCGAGGGGATGACACCGAGGGAGGCGAACCTTCCGATATCCTCCGGGGAGAGTATCTGCGCGTGCTCTATGCGATGCCGGAGTCCGCTGCCGGGCTCCTCCCCTAGCACCTTCTCGTAGATATCGAGCACGATACGGTTGGCCCGGTCTCCGATCGCGTGGGTCGCTATCTGGAACCCGCTTCTGTGGCAGGCAAGCATCTTTTCGTAAAGCAATCCGGGATCGGTGACGATTATTCCCCTGTTTCCCGGATCGTCTGAGTAATCCTCGAGCAGCGCCGCGCTTCTCGCCCCGAGCGATCCGTCCCCGTAGAACTTCACCCCCGCCAGCGAAAACATGCCGGCTGCGAAATCCTCGACGGGCCCGGCGGTGAGCACGGAGTCGAGATCATCGGCGTCTCCGTCGTAATACGCCGTGATCCTGAACGGGAATTCCCCCGCCTCGTAGAGCTCACGGTAGATGCCCGCCGTTTCGCTGCCGATCCCCATCTCGTGTGTTCCGGTCAGGCCGGCGGCGAGACAGGCATGCGCCGCCGAAATCATAAGTTTTTTCTTTTTTTCCGGCGTGAGCGCCGGGACAAGGTCCCGCACGAGCGAGATCGCTTCGTCGAGCAGGATCCCGGTCGGCTCGCCATCGGTGTCCTTCTCGATCCTGCCGCCGTCCGGGTCGGGAGTATCGCGTCCTACCCCCGCCGCCTCCAGTGCCTTCGAATTAGCTATCGCCGCGTGCCCGCAGACCCTCGTCAGCAGCCCCGGGTTATCTGGACTTACCGCGTCGAGGTCTCTCCTGTGCGGAAAATCCTTCTTCTCCCAGTCGTTCTGGTCCCAGCCCCTGCCGGTGACCCATCTGTCCCGATCGGCCGCAGCGGCCTCGGCCGCCACCAGATCGATGACCTGCCCGAAAGAAACCGGCCCTGTCAGGTCGAGCGCCGCCCTGCCGACCGCATATCCGACGAAATGCGCATGAGCGTCGACGAGTCCAGGAATCACTGTCATACCGTGCAGATCGTATTTTACCGCTTCAGGCCCTGCGGCGGCCAGCGCCTCGTCCGCGCCGCCGACGAAGATGATCCTTCCCCCTCCGACCGCGACCGCCTCTGCAACGGGATTGCCCCCGTCCATCGTGTATATCCGGCCGTTGTAGAATACGGCCGTCATCACTGCGTCCCGCTGCTCACCCGTCATGACGTCTCCCTGAACGGCATGGATCGCCACTGATACAACGAGAACCGACGCCGCGATAGCGGCGATGCCTCTGCGCATGATTTGCTCCTTCTGTTTTGGGTGTTGATGAAATCGCGTGAAATACTCAGCGATATATCTTCTTGATAGCGCCCCAGCTTGTCTCCTCACCTGCGGTACCTGTGCATCCGGGCATTGAGGTATACACCCCCACATCGACGCCGCAGGCGTTGTTCTCCGCCCAGCAGGGCGAGTCGACGTGAAGAAAGTACGGTTCCGCCGATCCTTCGGCGGCATAGCAGAAGCGCGTCATGCCGTAGAAGTCATCGACCCCCGCGGCACACCCACTGTAATCCGCCGTGTTGAGATAGAAGTTGTTACAGCTCAGAGAGATGGAGCCTCCCGAGCACAGCGCGCCGGTTTCGCACCCGTTGATGATGCTCCTGGTAAAGGTGGTAGAGCCACCGAGCGATTCGACACCCGTGACAACGCCTACAATCGTCATGTTCTCCACGGAGACGCCCGACCCGTCGAGCACGCTGATCCCCGTGCCGCACGAATCGACCAGGATGAACAGGATGCTCGGCGCAGATGAAGCGCCGGAGACTTCGATACCGGTAGCGCAGTCGATGATGATGCAGAACCAGAACATGCCCACGCCGTTCTCGATCGATATCCCCCTTGCGAACTCCCTGAACTCGAATCCGAGGAGGTTCGTTGAACTACCGACGTTCCTGAACGTGATGCCCGTCCCCTGGCGGTAGTTCGAGGATATGATCACCGGAATGCCGTTCTGACACTGGAAATGGATATCCTTTCCGTAGACGAGGAGGTTGTCCTCGTAATAGTAACCGCCCCATACACTGATAGCGTCTCCCGAAACGGCTAAGTCTATCGCGGCCTGGATCGTCGGGGCGTCGCCGCTCCCGTCTGCCTTTACCACGTAGATCGCCTGCGCCGAAGCGGCGCCGTGAAGGAGAATCGATATCAGCAGAGCGATTATAAAAGACCTGGCGACCATTTATCACCTCTCAAAAAAGCTAGCATATCCCTGTTGCCCGGTCGAGTCAAAATCAGATAGATGGTGTCTTGCCCGTGAGCGACCTTTCCGTTATTATCCATTGAGAAGCCTGCAAGATTCAAACCGCAAGGAACCGAAATGTACGGCAACAGAAATTATTCGAGCTATCAGAGAAGCGGCAACCCCCTGGACAGCGTCATCATACGCCTGATCATAGCCAATGTCGCGGTGTTTATCCTCCAGCAGCTTCCTGTCGGAATGCAGATAACGAAATATCTCGAGCTTACGCCAAAGCTCGTACTGACCCGCGGCTACGTCTGGCAGATGCTCACCTACATGTTCCTCCATGACAACCTTATCAGGCACCTCGGCCTGAACATGTTCGTTATCTGGATGTTCGGACGGACCCTCGAGCAGGTCTGGGGAAGCAACCGTTTTCTGAGGTTCTATTTCGCCTGCGGTCTCGGCGGCGCCGTCTTCAGCTTCCTGTTCGCTTACAACACCCCCGTAATCGGGGCCTCAGCGGCGTCCTACGGCATCCTGCTGGCGTACGCGATCATGTTCCCCAACCAGCAGCTGCTGCTCTGGTTCATAATCCCCGTCAAGGCCCGCACGGTGGCGATAGCACTCGTCGTGATCTCGCTCGTCATGGGGTTCCGTGGAACGGGAAATATCGCCCATTTCGCCCATCTCGGCGGCATGGCGGCCGCCATGATCATGATGCGGGGCGAGTATCAGTTCAGGCGGGTCCGCAGTTTCGCAAGGGACGCGCTCTCGAAGATCCCTGTGAGAATAGACTTCGACCGCAACGAGCATAGTCCCTCCACCGGCCGGAAGGAATCCAGCGCGGAGAAGATCGACTCGATCCTCGACAAGATCTCCGAGAAAGGGTACGAGAATCTCTCCGAGACGGAGCGGCGCATCCTCGAGAAGTACTCCGAGGAGGAGCGCACCAGCGACGACGACTCCGACACCGTACACTAGGCCGGATCTCTTTATTTTCTTTATCTCTTTTTATTTTAAGGGTTTATGTGTGTGGAGTAGCTTGTATATGAAAAGCCGGCTTTACCTGATGAAACCCTCGGGCCTCCTCCGGGGTTTCGGAAGGTAAAGCCGGCTCTATCTATTCTTCGAGAGACCGCAGCGAGTAAGCCAGCGCCTCGGTCTCCTCGTCCCCGAGCTCGCGCTCCGGCTCGCCGACCTTGACCTCGATAGCGTAACCCCGCGTCGAGTTCCTTCCGACGAGATTCGTCAGCATGAACCCGTTCTTCTCCCCGGTCAGTATGCAGATCGAGTAGCTCTGATTGCCGCCGATGTCCTCGAAGGCGTTGTATTTCACCATCCCGATCCCCTTGAAGCATCCATCGAGTTTTCTGAGGATCACCTTCAGGTCCTCTCCATGCCCCCTTATGAACTCGCGGTTTTCGTCGCCTCCCTTGAGGAGGAGCTGAAGCGAGCCCTCGGCGCCGAGATCATCGTACAGTCCGGCCATCTCGCTGAAAGGCTTCTTCATGCGCTGCATCTGAACGACCAGGACGATCACAGCCACGACCGCGGCGATTCCCAGTATCAGGGCAGCCTGCAGGAGAATATTCGCGTTTGTCTCTATGAATGCGTTCATGTTACCGGTTACCACCTCCGCGCCGTCGGTTCAGGAATGCTGAAGCGTAAAACAGCGCGTGGGAAAGTGTAAAGGATTATTCACACGACCCGCGCGCAGATCTAAAAAAAAAGGAGGCACACACGGCCTCCGTCTGATCAAATGCCGAGGGCGGGACTCGAACCCGCACAGGTTTTCACCCACTACCCCCTCAAAGTAGCGTGTCTACCAGTTCCACCACCTCGGCGATATGTCCGAATGTCTCTATTGCAGGGAATCCCGCTGCCCGGCAGGCTCTCCCTCCGGCGCCGTCTCCTGCTGCTGGTCCGCCGCGGGAACGTTTCCGATGACGTCATCGATGTCCTTACGCTCCTCGGGGACCATGCCCCCCCACTCCTGGCGCTGCGCGGCCTTTCTCAGTGCGCTCTCGGCCTCCGGACCTCCCCTTCCGGCGGACAGGAAGGCCAGCGACAACGAGGTGCACATGAATATGACGGCAAGATACGTCGTAGCCTTGCTGAGGAAGGTGGCGGTCTCCCGCCCGCCCAGGATAGCCTGCCCCCCGCCGCCGCCGAAGGCACCGGACAGGCCGCCGCCCTTGCTCGATTGCATCAGCACGGCGACGATGAGCAGTACGCAGGTAACGATGTGTATTACCACAAACAAGTTAAACAGCATTCAGAACCAGCCTTTTATAAAAGAGTATTTTAATAGATAGGGGGTTGCCAGTCAAATGATTTGTGCCACACTTCGGTAGCGGGAAGGGGATGTTCAGGCGGGAAATACGATGCCGAGGAACGACTTCGCGTCCAGGGACGCGCCGCCGACCAGAGCCCCGTCGATATCCTCCATGGCTAGAAGTTCAGCGGCGTTTCCGGGCTTCACGCTCCCGCCGTAGAGAATCGGCGTCTCTCCGGCGACCGGCGCTCCGAATATCTCCGCAAGGACGCTGCGTATGACGGCGTGCATCGTTCCCGCATCGTCCGGGGTAGCGGTCTTTCCCGTACCGATGGCCCAGACGGGCTCGTAGGCGATCACGGTACGGCCCATCTCGTCACCGGAAAGACCCTCGAGAATCTGCCTGATCTGCTCCGTAACGACCGTTGTGGCCATGCCGTTCTCCCTCTCGTCGAGGGTCTCCCCGACGCAGTAGATAGGGAAAAGGTCTCCGGAAAGGGCCGCCCGCAGCTTTTTCGCCAGGATGTCCGCCCCTTCTCCGATCACGTGGCGTCTCTCCGAGTGCCCCACCAGGACGTACCGGCAGCCGAGGCCCAGTATCATCCCGGCCGATATCTCGCCGGTGAAGGCACCTTTTTCCTCGTACCAGAGGTCCTGCGCGCCTGTCTCTATCCGGCTGCCATCGACGGCTTCCACGACCGCGGGAAGGGTAGTGAAAGGAGGTATCAGGACGACCTCGCATGCCGGATCCCTGCCCTCGAGGCCCGCGACGATATCCTTCGCCAGGGAAACACCCTCGACGTGGTCCATATTCATCTTCCAGTTGCCGGCTGTTATCGTCCTTCTCACTACGATCCTCCCCCTTCCGGATATCCGTCGCTCATGCGTCGCTCAGCGCCTCGACACCCGGCAGGGCCTTTCCCTCGAGAAGCTCGAGCGAGGCGCCTCCTCCGGTCGAGACGTGCGTGACCCTGTCCTTGAGGTGGAGCCTCGCGAGCGCGGAGACGCTGTCGCCCCCTCCCACCACCGATGTCGCGCCTTCCGCCGTCGCGTCGGCTATGGCACGGGCTATTCCCTTCGTACCCCCGGCGAAATTCGACATCTCGAATATCCCCATCGGGCCGTTCCAGAATATCGTCTTCGCTTTCATCAACTCATCGCGGAAGACATCGACAGTCTTCCTGCCTATATCGACGCCGACCCATCCCTCGGGGATGTCACCGGTTGACACGGTCCTGTGCTCCGCGTCGTTGTCGATCTCCTTTGCCACGACACAGTCGACCGGAAGGAATATCCTCTTCTCGTCGCCGCTTCCCGCCTTTTCCATCGTCTCGCGGCACATGTCCATGTACGACTCGTCGAGAAGGGAATCGCCGATCTCGAGACCGAGCGCCTTGAAGAAGGTGAACGCCATCCCCCCGCCGACGAGGATCCGGTCGACCTTCTCGAGCAGGTTCCTGATAAGCCCGATCTTTCCCGAAACCTTGGCCCCACCGAGAAGAGCCACGAACGGCCTGTCCGGATCGGTCAGCAGGCCGTCGAGGGTGATGAGTTCCTTTTCCATCAGCATCCCCGCCACACGCTCGTCGAAGTAGTGAGTAACGCCCTCGGTGGAGGCGTGAGCCCTGTGAGCGGTCCCGAACGCGTCGTTCACATAGATATCGCCGTACCCGGAGAGCTTCCGCGCAAACTCCGGATCGTTCGACGTCTCCTCCTCGTAGAAACGGAGGTTCTCGAGCAGCAGTATCTCCCCGGGAGCCAGAGCGGAGGCCATTTCGAACGCCTTGTCGCCGATGCAGTCCTCGGTGAACCTGATCGGATGATGGACGAGCTCGGCGAGCCGGTATGCCACGACCTTCAGACTCATCGAGGGATTGCGCTTACCCCCGGGCCTTCCGAGGTGTGACATCAATACGAGGGAAGCTCCCTGCTCCGCTATGTAGTTGATGCCCGGCAGGGCGGCCCGGATGCGGGTGTCGTCATCGACGTCGCCGTCCTTCGTCAGCGGCACGTTGAAATCGACACGAATCAGCACCTTCCTGCCCTTGAGTTCTACATCCCTCAGTGTCTTTTTTTTCAACGGACTCCTCCAGTCTTCCCGTCCCTTTACCTGAACAGCATCCTCATCATGTCGACCATCCGCATCGCGTATCCGTACTCGTTGTCGTACCACGAGAGGACCTTGAATACCTTCGACGTTATGCCCATCGTTGCAAGGCCGTCGAATATCGACGAGTGCGGATTTCCGATGATGTCGACCGACACGATCGGGTCCTCGGTGTATTCAAGGATCCCCTTCAGCTTGCCCTCCGAGGCTCTCTTCATCGCCGCGTTGATCTTCTCCACCGTGGTGGCCTTCTTCAGGGTCACGGTCAGATCGACGAGCGAGCCGTCCGGTGTCGGCACGCGCACGGCCAGACCGTTGAGCTTGCCGTTGAGTTTCGGCAGGACCTTGCCGACCGCCGCGGCGGCACCCGTCGTCGTCGGGATCATCGAGACGCCGCTGGCGCGCCCCCTGCGCAGGTCCTTGTGCGGGAGATCGAGGATCACCTGGTCGTTCGTAACGGCGTGGATCGTAGTCATAAGTCCGTTTGCGATCCCGAACCTGTCATCGAGCACTTTGACGACAGGGGCGAGGCAGTTAGTCGTGCACGAGGCGGTAGAGATGATGTGATGCCTGCTCTTGCGGTACTTCGTGTGATTGACGCCCATAACGATCATGATGTCAGGATCGGGGGACGGGGCGGAGATGATGACCTTCTTCGCGCCCGCCTCGATATGCTTCGCCGCGTCCTTGCGCTTCCGGAACAGGCCCGTCGACTCGATAACGACGTCGATACCGAGCTTTTCCCACGGAAGGGCAGCCGGGTCACGCTCGGTGAGCACCTTGATCCTCTTGCCGTCCACGGAGATATCGCCGTTCTTCAGGACGCTGACCTTTCCCGGGTAGCGCCCGTGGACGGAATCGTACTTTAGAAGATGGGCGAGCGTCTTCGAGTCGGCCAGGTCGTTTATCGCGACTATGCGGAACCGCCTGTCCCTGTGAGCGCCGCGCAACACGAGCCTTCCTATCCTGCCGAATCCGTTGATAGCTACGTTGATAGCCATTCGAGCCCTCCTCTTTTCCGGTGTTTGAATTCTGATCCGTTACGGCGCGTCAGTCGCCGAACGCCTTGCCGACGCTTCCGAAAAGTCTCATCTTTGTCTTTACCACATCGAAGACGGCGTCCCTCGCCGCTCCGAGGTACTTGCGCGGATCTATGTTCTCCGGTTTTGCGGCGAACGACTTGCGCACGTATGCGGTGAAAGCGATCCTCATGTCTGTGTCGATATTCACCTTTGCCGCGCCGCGCCTGACCGCTTCGGATATCGCCTCGTCGGGAACGCCCTTCGCGGCGCCTATCTTCGCCCCGAATTCGTTGGCGATCGCCACGTGCTCCTGGTTCACGCCTGAGGCTCCGTGCAGGACGAGCGGCACGGGAACGACGGAAGCGATCTCGCTGAGCCTGTCCATCGCGAGCCTCGCCTCTCCCTTGAATTTGTACGCTCCATGCGATGTACCGACGGCCACGGCGAGCGAATCAACGCCCGTCTTCTCGACGAACTCGACCGCCTCGCCGGCATCGGTGAAGATCGCGTCCTGCTCGGAGACCGAGACATTGTCCTCGATGCCGGCCAGCCTTCCGAGCTCTCCCTCTACCGATACGCCGGCCGGCCGCGCCTTCTCGACGACCTCGCGGGTCACAGCCATGGTTTCCTCGAACGACAGGTGCGAACCGTCGATCATGACCGACGTGAATCCCCCGGTTATACATCGCTCGATGATCTCCATGTCCTGTCCGTGATCGAGGTGAAGGGAGATCTCGATGTTCAGATTGTCGGAAACGGTCCTGACTATCGAGACGAGATTCTCGAAACCGGCGTACTTGATGGCACCCTGCGAGACTGCAAGTATGGCCGGGCTTTCCACCTCCGCGGCCGCAGAGGTGATTGCCTGGATAAATTCGAGGTTATTGATATTGAAGGCTCCGACGGCGTACGATCCCGCCTTCGCCCTGTCGAGCAGTACCTTGTTTGTTACAAGCAATTCGCCCTCCCATGCGCTTGGTAATCAATCTTTCCAGCTTATTCAAGCATATGACAATCGGACCGTTCAACCTTATTTTTACAGGGCCGCACCCGGCCGGCGCAGA
Source organism: Candidatus Krumholzibacteriota bacterium (assembly GCA_030613345.1). GTDB lineage: Bacteria > Krumholzibacteriota > Krumholzibacteriia > Krumholzibacteriales > Krumholzibacteriaceae > JAUWCL01. The sequence goes on along the minus strand of JAUWMD010000008.1, from coordinate 10,807 downwards.
GGACGGTCACCGAGGCAGGCCGGGCCTCTGAAAGCGCACGGCAGCAGGCCAGAACGGTCTCACCCGTGGTCACAAGGTCGTCTACGAGCACCACGTCCCTGCCCATGATCCGGCCGGCCGATCTGAGGCGGAAAGCGCCGTCGACATTGCTGCACCTGCTCCCCCGGTCGAGGCTCGACTGCGCCATCGTCCTTCTCATCCTTCCGAGCACCCTGCGGCGAAGCGGGATCCCTGTCCACCGGGAGCCTTCGGCGGCGCGCAGCCCGGCCTGGTCGTACCCCCTGCGCGCCAACCTGGTCCAGTGCAGGGGCACCGGGACGATCACGGCGTCGCCTGTCTTCCCGGGACGCAGTTCGAGGGCGGCGGCCATCTCCCTGCCCAACCAACCTACAACCGCCGTCCCACCCTCGAATTTCAGGAACCTGACAAGATCAAGAAGGACGTCGCCGGCAAGAAAAGGTGAGATCACCTTCAAAGAAGATGGCCCGGAGAGGCGGGATGCCGCATCCGCCCGGACCATCTGCCCGCGGCAGAGGCCGCAGACCAGCCGATCGCCCGTGAAAGATCCGCAGGAAACGCATGTGCGTGGGAAAATACAATCAATCAGAAAACGGCAGAATCCCCTCACCACCACACCTCCGCTTTCCGGTCCGGCCGGAAAGTCTTTGCCGTCAGGCCGCGCGCGCCTGTCTCATCCGTCCGACGGCGAGATAAACGGCCCCGAACAGAATCAGCACGATGCTTATCACCTGGTTGTCCGTCAGGCCGGCGACGACGATATCCGAGTCCTCGTAGAAACGAAAGAAATCGACGATGAACCTCGCGATACCGTACAGGATGCAGAGCCAGGCGAAGAGGAAACCGTTGAAGCGCTCCTTCCTGTCGAGCAATATGAGTATCGCGAATATGACCAGCCCGTAGAGCGACGAGTATATCTGTGTCGGATGGATCGGGATGCCCGCATGACAGTGTCCGGCGGGCGATCCGGGGGGAAAGACAACCCCGATCGGACAGGACGTCGCATTTCCGAAGCAGCAGCCGCTGAGGAAACACCCCCACCTCGTGATGAACACACCCGCCGCGATCGAAGGAGCGCCGATGTCGGCCAGGCGGAAGAACGATATCTTCTTTATCCTGAGGAAGACGATCGCACCCGCCACGGCGAGAATGAGGCCACCGTAAAACGTAGCACCTCCCTGCCATATGGCAACGATGTCCAGGATGCTGCTGTAATGGTCCCTGTGCGTCAGGATGTAGAGTCCCCGCGAGCCGAACACCGCTCCGAGAACGAGGATGATGCTGAGATCGTAAACGATGTCGGGGTTTATCCCGCGCCTGCCTGCGCGCCTCGCGGCGATCACGATCCCTATCAGGAAGCTCAGCGCCAGCATGAAACCGTATGAGTATATCTTGAGTCTTCCAAGGTCTATCAGAATCGGATGCATCGTTCTCTCCTATCTGCCGCTCACGCTCAGCCCATCGACAAGCACGGGGGGCGAGCCGACCTGCCCGGCGAAGCCGATCCCGCTTCCCGTCGCCGCGATCCCCTCGAGAAGCGATACGACGTTCCCGCTAATCGTCATCTCGCAGACCGCTCTCTCCTTCTTCCCGCCGCGGACCTCGTATCCCGTTATCCCGACGGAGAAATCCCCCGAGATCGGATCGGCGGTATGCATTCCCATCACATCCTGAATATATATACCATTCCCGAGAGATTCGACAAGTTCATCCACATCGGCTGTTCCCGGTCTGACGAAAAAATTCGTCGGCCCGGGAACGGGAATGCTCTTGAACGAGCCTCGGAAAGCGTTGCCCGCAGTCCCCCACCCGGTCTTTCTGACAGAATAGCTGTTGTGCAGAAATCCCTTCAGCACGCCCCCGGAAACGAGCTCCCTCCTGATGGAGGGAACTCCCTCGTCGTCGAACGGAACGTTGAAACACCCGCCGCCGAGAGAAGGATCGTCGATCAGAGTGAAGACATCCGAGGCCACCTTCGCGCCGAGCCTGCCGCGGAAGACCGAGGATCTCCTGACCACCATCTCGGCGGACAGGACCTCGGCGAGCAGGGAGACTACCTCGGTAAACGCGAGGGCATCGAATACGACGGCGTATCTTCCAGTCGGCAACGGCTTGCCCCCGAGCAACCCTGCCGCCCTTCCACCCGCTTCGATACCGGTCTTCCGGAAATCGAGCATGCCGGGCAACAGAGCCTGGGCGTACGACCACCCGGACCTGACCTCTCCACCCGAAGCGGCTGCCGCGCCGATCGAGCAGGAGCAGTAACCCCCATGTCTCGTCCTGAGGAAACCCCTCGTCCCGGCAACGCAGATCGTATATGTCACCTCGGAGTACGACGCCCCCTCGCTCCCCTTGATCCTCCCGTCGACCGCAAGCGTTGCCTCCTCCATGGCGAGGGCACCCTCTATCTTCATCTCCGCCGGCGTCTCGCGCGGATACTGCTTCTTCTCTCCGGCAGGCGCTTCCCAGCCGCCACCACCGGCAAGTACGTCGGCGTCCGTCTCGTCTCCCGAGGCCGCGTTGGATTCCGCCTCGGTGAGAAGGGTGGCAAGCCCCTCGTCGGAAGGATCGCACGTCCACGCGAACCCGACCCTGCCTCCGATCACGGCCCTAATGCCGAGGCCTTTTTCATTTGCCCGGTCGACTGATTCGACTTCTCCGCCGAAGACCTCGACCTGGAAGCTTTCGGTATCCTCGCCGTAGATATCGCATTCGAACCCCCTGCCGGAAGCCATATCGAGAACCTTCTCCACAATCTTTTTCAGGCTGGTTCCTCCTCAATACTCGTAAAAATTCGATCCGAAATTCAGAAACACTCCGATGAAGAAGCAGCTCACCAGCATCGAGCTGCCCCCGTAGCTAAGAAAAGGTATGGGAAGACCCGTTACAGGCGCGAGCCCGATCGTCATGCCGATGTTTACAGCCACGTGAAAGGTGAAATACGAGCAGATGCCGATCAGGGCCAGCGAGGCGAACCTGCTCTTGACCTTGGTGGCAAGGTAGAGGCCGCGAACGATTATGACCGAGAAGAGGATGAGCACGCCGATCGCGCCGATATACCCCGCCTCCTCCGACAGGACCGAATATACGAAGTCGCTGTGCCGCTCGGGAAGAAAGGCGAGAAGCTTCTGACTCCCTCTCAGGAATCCCTTGCCGAGGAAGCCGCCCGAGCCAACGGCCACCTTCGACTGGTATACCTGCCATCCCGAACCGAGGATGTCCGACTCGGGCCTGAGAAAAGCGATGATCCTCTGCTTCTGGTAAGGCTTGAGACGCTCGATCAGAGTCGGTATCACGAGCATTATGGAAAGATTCACCCCTACGAGGAGAATGCTCTGGAAGATCTTTTCCCGCCGCCTGTAAGCAATTATCAGAATCCCGACGAAGAAGGCCAGCAGGAGGACCGGGTAGCTGCCGCTCTGAAGTTTGCTCTGACTGTAGATGGTGAGGAAGGCGCTGACCACGGGGCTGAGGATCATGATCATCAGTCCCTCGTCGAGGCCCCGCCAGTAGAGGATCGTCAGCAGAAGGGCCGGATATACGAGCGCCGTTCCGAGGTCGGGCTGCTTGACGATGAGCAGGAACGGGGCGAGGGTCATCGCGGTGGCGGCGACGATGATCCTCAGCCTGTTGGGATCGTGCCTCTTCTCGGCGAGAAACCGCGCGAGAAGAAAGACCAGGGCAACCTTCATCACCTCGCTCGGCTGGAACCGGAACCCTCCGAACACTATCCACCTGCTCGATCCCTTGGCCGCCCCCATCAGGAGCACGACCACGAGCATGATAAGCACCGTGAAGTAGAATATCACGGCGCCCCCCTCGTAATACCTGAAGGGGATAAAGTAGGCGAGGGCCATGACGCCCAGGCCGATGACGCTCCATATGACCTGTCTCTGGAAGAACCTCATGTTCCCGCCCTCGAATGTCTCGCTGAGTTCGGCGGGAACGTGCCCGACCGAATAGAGATTGAGCAGGCCGATCCCGATCAGGAGCACGGTAGACATCAGGACGAGCCAGTCGAGATTGTGCAGCGACCTGTCGCTCATCGTTCCCCCTCACCGGCGGTTTCCGTCTCGTCGTCGGGTTTGAAATAGACCGAAAATATCTTTCTCGCCATCGGAGCCGCCATCGCGCCTCCATGGCCGGCATGCTCGAGGACTATCGCAAGCGCTATCCTGGGATCCCCGGCGGGTGCGTAGGCTACGAACATGGCGTGATCCGCACCGTGCGGGTTCTGGGCCGTCCCCGTCTTCCCGCAGATGGCCGTGCCGGGTATCGCGGCGGCGCGGCCAGTTCCGGTCTCTCCCGCGATCACAGCCCGCATCGATCTCTGTATGATCCTCAGCAGCGACAGGTCGATCTGCGGTACCTTCTGCGGGGTCTCATCGAATCTGAATATCACGGTGCCGTCTGGATCCTTTATTCTGTCGACGATGTGCGGCTTGATCCTCTTTCCGCCATTGGCTATCATCGCCACCATCTGGCAGAGCTGGATCGGCGTCGCCAGGGCATCGCCCTGCCCGATCGAGTAATTGAGCAGATGTCCCTTCGTCCACTTGCCCTTTCCGAACTTCCTGTTGTAGTAAGCCTTGTCGGGAAGGATGCCCCTCGCCTCGCTCGGCAGGTCGATCCCCGTCTTCCTGCCAAAGCCGAAAAGCCTTCCTGCATAGGCGAACTCGTCGGCCTTGAGCCTCTCGCCCAGCTGATAGAAATAGACGTCGCAGGAGTTGATGATCGCCGCTGCGAGATCTGACGAACCGTGACCCTCGGACTTCCAGCATCGGAAGTACCTGTTGCCGAACTGGTAGCCGCCGAAGCACGGCTTCAATCTCTCTGAGGCCGAGATCACCCGGGTACTCACGCCGGCGTAGGCGACGATCATCTTGAACGTCGACGCGGGGGGATACGTAGCCTGCACGGTCCTGTTGAAAAGGGGCTTGTCGGGATCCTCGTCGAGCAACCGCCAGTCCTCCGTGCTGATGCCTCCGATGAAAATGTTCGGATCGTAGGCGGGCCGGCTTACCGCGGCAAGGACGGCGCCGTTACGTGGATCCATGATGACAACCGCCCCCTTGTTACATTCGACCGCCGCTTCGACCACCCTCTGCAGGTCGAGGTCGATCGTCAGATACAAATCGTGCCCCGGGACCGGAGGCCTCGATTTGAGATTGCCCTCGAGCTGCTCGTTGTCCACCAGCCCGATATATTCTCCTATCCGCGTCCCCTCGGCGCTGATCTCGACGATCCTGACACCGTACTGTCCCCTGAGGAGCTCCTCATAGATATACTCGATGCCCGTCCTGCCGATGATGTCGCCCCTGTGCAGATCGTCAGACTCTTTCAGCTCGGTATCTGAGACCTCGCCGGTATAGCCGAGAAGGTGCGCGGCCAGCATTTCCTCGGGGTAATGCCTCCTGTGTTTCATCTCGAGACTGAAGAAGGGGAAGAGGGCCCTGTTCTCGGTCAATATCGATATCTGTTCCTTGCCTGCAGCCTTGATGACCGCCATCTCCCGCCCGTCGGGATATTTCCCGATCCATTCGGCAAGCGACGTAGCGAGGTCATCCTCGTCGATCCCAAGCCATCTGCATGCGAGGCTGAGCCGGTCCTCCCTGCCCCGGATCCTGTTCGGGAGGATGCTGATCTGGTAGACGGGAACGTTCACCACCAGCTTCGATCCGTCCGACGATCTGATCAGCCCCCTCGGAGCGAGGATGTCTTCCTTCTGTATCCTGTTCGAGAGGGCCAGCCTGCTGTAATGATCTTTCTGGAATACCTGGAGATAGAAGAGCCTCAGCGCCAGCACGATGAGGGCGCCGGCGAGGATGACGAGAAGTATGGTACGCCTTCTCTCGAGAAGCCTCTCGCTGCTGACGTCAATACCTGCCACCGGAGCGCACCATCCTTCTCGGAAGTATGTCGATGATCTGCATGACGAGCACCGCGAGTAACGCAGTATACGCAGCCGACAGGATCGAGTATCGGAAGAACGCAGGGATCACCTCGGCCGGATCGAACAAGGTCGCGATATGGAGCGTGATGATGTCGTGGATCAGGCAGGCGACGAATACGAGCAGCCCCTTGAAGAGGATGTTGTCCGGAAGGTAATCCCTCCCGTATCTGGCTATGCCGTATCCGACGATCGATTTGGCCAGCGCGTTCATCCCCAGGAACGAGGCGTTGCCGAGATCCTGGAGAAACCCGAGCAGGAAACCAGCGATGATGCCGGCTATCGGGTTCCTGTCAATGACGAGCACGACGAGCATGACCATTATCAGGTCAGGCGAGGCCCCGGCCGCCGTGACGTTGTGAACGACGGTGATCTGGAGGATAAAGACGACTAATGCGGCGAACACGATCCTCAGTAGGTACGTCACTGCTCACCACCTTCCCCGTCCTTGTTTCTTTGCTCCGCTTCCCCTTCCCGTCTGCTCTTCTCCAGCTCGAGCCAGGCCTGGCCGCCCTCCCAGTCCCTGCCGCCTGTGATGATGAAGACCTCCTCGAGCTTGTTCAGGTCGGTCATGCACACGATGCCGACCCTGCGCGAGAGCTCGGTCTTCTCCTCGGTCGAATGGACGACGGTGCCGATCGGAAATCCCTTGGGAAAGACCCTGCCGAACCCCGAGGTAATAAGGGTGTCCCCCGGAATGACGTCCTCTTCCTTGCCGACGAAGCCGAGGCTGAAGCGGTTTCCCCTTTCCCACGCGAGCACACCTACCACCCTGCTTCGTTTCACGAGGCAACTGACCGATACGGACTTGTTGTTGAGAAGAAGGACGCGCGACGAGGAAGGAAACACCTGCGTCACGCGGCCGGCCAGCCCCCTGTAGCCTACGACCGGCATGCCTGGGCGCACTCCGGAGCCGGCGCCGCGGTCGACCGTTATCGAATGATGGAACCTGCTCGACGACCTGGCGATCACGTCGCACGGCATGAACTCGTAGAACGAGTCCTTCCTGAAGCCGAGCAGCTCTCTCAGCCGGTTTCTCTCGTCCCTGAACTGGGTCAGTCTCTCGTTCTCGTAGCTGAGCGAGACTACGCGCTCGCGGAGCCAGTCGTTTTCCGCGCTCAGTTCCTCGACGCTTGTAAAGTAATCACTCGCCCTGCCGACCGGGTAGAGAAGGAATGAGCTTATCGATCTGACGGCCGATATCTTGCTGTCCTCGGGCCTGGTGAGCATGAACACCGAAAGGGCTATCGCGGCGGCGAGAACCGTTTTCTCGAGATGTCGGTCGAAAAGGAATGAAAAAATCTGCATGCCTACAACCGGGAGCTCTTCATTATGATGCCTTCGAACTGATGGATGTTCCCAAGCACCTTACCGCTGCCGAGCACGACGCACGTCAGCGGATCCTCGACAACGTTTATCGGAAGGTTGGTCTCTGCCTTGAGAAGGACGTCGATGCCCCTGAGCAGCGAACCTCCGCCCGTCATCACTATTCCCCTGTCGACGATGTCGGCCGCGAGCTCGGGCGGGGTCTGCTCGAGGGTGGTCTTGAGCGCGACGACGATCTGGCTCATCGGCTCTGCGAGCGCCTCGCGGATCTCCACGCTGGAGATGCGCAGAGTCTTGGGGATACCGGAGACGAGGTCCCTGCCCTTGATCTCCATCTCCTCTTCCGTCCCGAGGTTGGTAGCCGATCCGATGACCTTCTTGACATGCTCGGCCGTCTGGTCGCCGATCAGGAGGTTATAAGCTTTCTTGATGTGCTGGACGATCACCTCGTCCATCTTGTCACCGCCCACGCGAATCGACATATCGGTCACTATCCCGTTGAGCGCTATAACTGCGATCTCCGTCGTACCGCCGCCGATATCTATGACCATGTTACCCGACGGCTTGTCGACGGGAAGCCCCACACCGATCGCCGCGGCGATCGGCTCGGAAACGAGGTAGACTTCCCTTGCGCCGGCGTTCTGCGCCGAATCTATGACGGCCCTGCGCTCTACCTCGGTGATCCCCGAGGGAACGCTTATGACTATACGCGGCCTTATGAAGAACCTCTTTTTCTGGGACTTGCGGATGAACTCGCGCAGCATCACCTCTGTTATCTCGAAATCGGCGATAACGCCGTCCTTCATCGGCCTTATCGCAGCGATGTGGTCGGGCGTCTTGCCGAGCATCGCCTTCGCCTCGAGGCCCACCGCGTAGATCTTCTTCGTCCTCTGGTCGACCGCGACCACCGAGGGTTCGTTGAGGACGATACCGCTGCCCTTGAGATAAACGAGGGTGTTCGCCGTACCGAGGTCTATCGCGATATCATTGGAGAAATATGTGGTGATTCGCCCTAACACTTCCGTCCCTTCCTTTCAGGATGTAACAAGACCCCTCTCCCGCATGCTGACGAAACTGTCACCTCCGATGATGATGTGATCGACCAGATCGATCCCCATCAACTCCCCGCATCTCGCGAAACGCACCGTAAGATCTGTATCCTCCCTGCTCGGCTCGGGGTTGCCGGTAGGATGGTTGTGAACGATTATGATCCCCGCCGCACTCGCCACCACCGCTTCCTTGAAGATCTCGCGCGGATGTACGAGCGCCGCGTTCAGAGAGCCTATCGCCACCGTGACGATCTTTAAGATACCGTTCTTGGTATTCAGAAGGACCGCCTTGAAATGCTCCCTGTCGAGGCCCTTCATCTCCGGGATCAGCAGCGACGCCACATCCTCCGGGCAGCGGACCTTCCTGACGGTCCTTTCCTTCCCCTCGACGAGGCTTCTCCTGCCCAGCTCGAACGATGCCTTCAGCCGGAAGGCGCCCGCTTTCCCGATGCCGGGAAAGGAGAGCAACTCCTCGATCCTCGCCTCGCCGAGCCCGGCGAGGTCGCCGTAGCGTTCGACGAGCTCCTGCGCCACGAATACGCTCGACCTCGTTCCGAGTCTCCCCATGACAAGGGCTAGAAGCTCCGTATCGGCGATCCGCCCGAATCCCCTGAGATACCCCCGCGACCTGACCGCATCGAGAGGCCTGATATTTTCGTCCTTCACACCACACCACCCCTCATTCCCTGCTGCAAGGTATCAGAACACCTCTAACCGTTCAAGATTTTTCGCCGCCGTGAGCCTCTCTCCGCCCGAGCCTCCATATCTCGCCGTCGGCGAAGTCGGCCCAGCTGTCGTCCGGATAGTATTTTACGATCTTCTCGTAGCATTCCACGGCCCTGTCCGGGCAATCGAGCCGCCTCTCGTATATCCCCGCCATCCTCAGCAGGATAAAAGACGTATCGGATGAAAACGGAAATCTGAGGGCGAAATTCTCGTACGCGGCGAGCGACAGGCTGTATTTCATCGATCTCTCCATCCCGAACGCCAGGTCGAGGTGCAGCCTCTCACCGAGAGTGAAGCCCTTGATCGAGCGCATCGCCTCGGAGAGGACTTCCTCGGCCTTCCCCCTGTCGCCGGAGTCCAGATGCCTGGAAACAGCCTCTGAGTAGTGATATCCCGCAAGGCCTCCCTCTCCCCCGCAGAGACAGGCCCTGGCCGTCTCTGCATGGACCCGCGCATCGCCTGGCCTTCTCTCGAGATACTCGAGATAATCGGCCTGGGCCGCGAAGAATTCCGATCTGGCGAATGCGCGGCGAGCGCATGCGAGCCGCTTCTCGGCCCTCGCGGCGGGAAGCGACCCGAAGAGGAGCGCCAGTACGACCCCCGCCCCGAATCCCCCCACATGGACGCCGTAGGCTACGCCGGCACTGTCCATCCCGTACTGCACCGCGGCGTAGGCGCCCTGGTATACAAACCAGCATACGACGGCTATGACGGCGGGGATGAACCTGCGTCCGGCCCTGTTCACCGCCTGCAGAGGCATGAACACCCAGTAAGCGATCTCTATCCTCGCATAGTAGAGCCTGACCATGAACGCCCCGAGCAGTCCCGAGGTAGCCCCGGAAGCCCCGATGACACCGTAAACGAGGAAGCGGGGCGCGAACCAGGTGACGAGCCAGGCATGTACCCAGGCCCCGGCGACGGCGGTCAGGGCGAAGATCGCGAAGAACCTGCCGGGACCGTACCTGTCCTCCAGTGCCCTCCCGAATATCACGAGGTAAACGATGTTTCCGATCAGATGGAGCCATCCCGTGTGAAGAAAGACGTAGCTCAGCGAGGTCAGCAGCATCGGCGCCGAGGGGAGAAATACGAGATTGGACAGGTTCCACACCCGGCCGACAGGACCATATTTATATAGAATAAAAAGGATTACACACATCGCGGCGATAAAATACGTTATCACCGGTGTCCTGCGCGACCTTATATCCAGTCCCGTAGGAAAATAGTAGAAGAAATACAAATCGGCGCCTTTCTGCTGTTAAGCCGCTTGAATGCAATTAGCAGACCATCGGGGACGCTGGAGGGGTTTCAGGACGATTTTCGGGGAAAAAAGAAAAAGGCGGGAGGCCGCAGGGGCCTCCCGCCTGTAGTCTCAACAGATATCCGGACCTAGAAGGAGTAGGTCGCGGAGATCATGAGGATCGGGCTGGCATCTTCGCCGTTTTTTACGAAACCGGTCATCCAGTAACCCATCGAGAAGGGGACTTCCTTGTTGAGCAGAAGATCGATATCGAAATCGCTCACGTGGAAACCGAGACCGAGGTACCAGTCGAAAGGCGCCGTGGTCACGGTGTTCTTGTACGGATCGCTCCCCGTCGTCGTTCTCTCAGTGGTGGTCTGCCGCAGGACCTTGTCGCAGCCTGCGCGGAAGGTCAGCCAGTCCTTGACGTCGCTCTCGAGACCGAAGACGAATCCGGGTAGGATCGTCGTCTTGATTTTCTCGGAAGTAGCGGCGTTGCCG
>JAUWMD010000211.1 GCA_030613345.1 Candidatus Krumholzibacteriota bacterium | reverse complement strand
AGGGCGAGGGGACTCGCGGGCACTGAGGGAGTCATCATCCCATGGCAGAACGTCCCCGACCTCATGCTCGACCAGGAAGTGGTCGATGCCGTCGAAAAGGGCCAGTTCCATATCTATCCCGTCAAACATGCCGACGAGGGGATCGCGATACTCACCGGTGTCAAGGCCGGGCGGAAGCTCAAGAGCGGTAAGTACCAGAAGGGTACCGTGCACGAGCTGGTCCGGCAGGCCCTCTACGCCATGGCCGTATACTGGAAGATGTTCGGTTCAAAAAACGATAAGGGCAAGGAAGATTCCTGAACCGGCCGGGAGAATCCCCGCCCGAATGGAATGAATCGTCACCCGTGGCGTATAATACGGGAACCCGGGAGGACCTGATGCGGAGACACATATGGAAGACATCTGTCGCTGCGGCGGCGGTCGCTGTATTGCTCATGGCAGGATGCGGCGGAGAGAAGAAAGAACAGGAGACTCTCGATGAGACTCGCAGGGAGAGTCACAGGGAGACTCTCGAGGAGCTTCCCGAGATAGAGACGGGCGTGAACCTCATCGTGAATCCGGGATTCGAGGAATGGGATGGCTACAAGCCCGTCGGATGGACGACAAAGATCTTTACGGGCGAAGGGAAGAATCTCTCCTTCTACGGGAAGAGCGACAAGGCGAGGAGCGGGGAGTCTTCGTTCTATCTTCGCGGCACGTTCAACACCGATAGGTGGGTGGTGGTGATGCAGCGGTTCCCCGTGCGTCCCGGCCACAAGATCGTCTTCTCGGCCGACATCATGACCGAGGACATCAAGCAGAACCGCGGCCAGAAGGATAACCTGGGAGTCTATGTAATTTTCTTCGACGGCGACGGGCAGAGGGTCAACGACAGGTATTTCGCCGACGCATGGACTATAAAGAGAACTGGTACCAACAGCTGGCTGAGGAAAGATAAGGAGACGGAGGTCCCCGATGGCGCTCGCATCGTCGAGGTCGGCGTCTTAAACCAGATGACGGGATATGCCTACTTCGACGAGGTGAGTCTGGTCATCAAGGAGAAGATAGACTGGGAGTCTAAGGACTCGAAATTCATCACGTACAACTGGTTCGAGAGTCGCCCATTCCCGCCCGAGGATATGAAGAGGATGTCCGGGCTGATCGAGGAGATCGCGAAAGAGGCGGGGATAAAGGAGATAGAGGGCAGGATCAACTATTTCCTGTATCCCGACGATGAAACATTCATGAAGATCCTCGAGAGGTCGATGTGCAGGACAATAGCCATATGGGAAAAGAAGGAGCTCCATGACGTCAAGTCGTTCAACGACCACGAGATCATCCATCTGATCCTGTACGACCTGGGATTCCCGCCGGTCGGCCTCTCAAAGGGATTCGTGTTCTACTTCAGGGCGAAGTACGAAGACTGGGATATGCACATTCGTTCGAAACGGTTCCTCATGCAGAAGCAGATACCCGCCCTGTATAAGACGATCGATTCGAAAAAGTGGCGTATGGCAGACTACTCGGTGGTCGTTCCGGCCTGGGCGTCGTTCGTAGAGTATCTCATAGATAAATACGGCATGGATAAATTCAAGGAACTGTACGCCATAACCAGCGGGATCATCGAGGAGGAGGAGTTCGCAAAGAGGTTCAGGGACATCTACGGGTTCAATTTCCAGGAAGCCGACAGAGCCTGGCGCCTCTTTATCATGCGCTATGAAGGAGACGCGGCGGCCGACACGTTGCCCGACGCCGGGGAGACACAGTAGGAGCAGGACCACGAAGAATCATGAACAGGCTTTTCAGATATTGCCCACACTGCGGCGCCGAACTGGAGCAGGCGGATGAGAGCCGTACGCCGCGTATGAGATGCGGGACATGCGGATTCGTCCAGTACCTCAATCCGGCGCCGGCAGCCGGTATCCTGGTGCGAGACGACGAGGGGCTGGTGCTCCTCGTCCGTAGAAAGTTCGAGCCGTTCAGGGGGCTCTGGACGATGCCCGCCGGGTTCATCGAATACGGCGAGGAGGTCGCGGAGACCGCGGTCCGCGAGCTCGAGGAAGAGACGGGCCTGGTCATCGAGATCGCCGGGATTCATACCGTTGAATCGTGCAGGGACGACCCGAGGGGAAATACCGTGCTCGTGCTGTTCGAGGGCCATGTGAAGAGCGGGAAGCTCGAGGCGGGAGACGACGCCGAGGAAGTGGGCTTCTTCTCCCTCGATTCGCTGCCCGAGATAGCGTTCTCCTGCCAGAGAAGGGTGCTCCAGAGGCTGATCAGCGGCGTGAGCTGATTTCACGGGATGTTCACCCGCGCCGTGCGTTTCTTTCCTTCTCCTTGCGTATCACGAACAGGATGCAGGAGACGAAGCCTCCCCAGACAAGCCCGCAGATCACTATCATCATCGCGATCGCCGACCCGCTCATAGTCCCCCCTTTCCGGCATCATCCTGTGAGTCCGCCGCACGTCCGCCGAAAAGAAGCTCGGTGATCCTGCGCTGAAAGACGAGCATCAGAATAATGAGGATCCCCCACTGTGCGATACAGGTACCGACGCCGAACGGCCTCAGCGGATCCCACCAGCGTTCCGGATCGTAGACCAGGATCGCCTGCGTGAACCACCAGATGATAAGGGCCGCGAACTCGATCGGGATCACGTACTTGACGAGGATGTTGAAGATCTTCCCCGGTCTAATATCGTTGTCTTCGTTGTCGAGAAGCTCGCTGCGGAACCGCTCGACGCCGTAGCTGATTACGGTCGCCGCGAAGAGAAGGCCGCTCAGAAGCAGCCCGAGGCTCCAGACCCAGTCCTGGTTCTGAAAAAACGATGCATTGAGCGCCGAGGGCAGCCCGAGCAGAAAGATCGACGTGCCGACGATCGCAATCCCCTTCTTTCTCGTCAGGCCGAAGTCCATTACGTTCCTCGTACCCATCTCGATCATCGAGATCAGGGAAGAGATTGCCGCGATCGAGAGCGCGAGGAAAAATATGAAGAGGAAAAATCTCCCGCCGGGGATCTGCTCAAACAGCTTCGGTATCCAGATGAAGGTCATCCCCGTGCTGAGCGGCCCGGTGTCCTGCGCCACCTCGATCGCCCGTGCGGCGGGGAGGACGGCAAAGACGGTCGGGATCACTGCGAGTGCGGCGAGCAGCGAGGCGGAGTTGTTGCCGAGCCCGGCGAGGACGGAGTTTGCGACGATGTCGTCGTCCTTTCTCATGTATACGGCGTATGTGAGGATCAGTCCCCAGCCCGCGCCGGTCGACCATGCGCTCTGCGTGAGACCCTGCAGCCAGATCCTGTATTCGAGGAGCGCGCTCCATTTCATCTCGAAGAGGTATTCTAGCCCGGCTGAGGCGCCCGGAAGGGAGACCGCCCTTACGACGGCGATGGTCAGCAGCAGGAAGAGTGCGGGCAGCAGGACCCGGTTCGCCCTCTCGATGCCGTTGACTACGCCGCGGTAGATGATGTACGAGCCGGTGAGAACAGCGAAGAGGTGGAACAATACAGGCTGCCAGCCGGAGGCGTTGAACGAGGTCCAGAACGATGCGCGCCCGCTGCCCCAGAGGCCTCCGCCCGGCAGGGCGCCGCCGGACCCGCTCCAGCCCGAGACGATGTCGACGAGCGCGGCGAAAGTGTACCTGAAGCACCAGCCCGTCACGACGCAGTAGTAGAAGGTGATCGCCAGCGTGCAGAATCCGACGAAGCCGCCCATCCAGGTGTGTCTGCGATTGATCGACCCGAAGGCGCCGATCGTCCCCATCCTCGTCTTCTTGCCGATGCCGAATTCGATTATCAGCAGTGGTATCGACCAGAGGAAGAGGAAGATCAGCCAGGGGATGAGGAAGGGAGCCCCGCCGTTCTGTGCGATGACCCTCGGGAATCTCCAGATGTTGCCGGTGCCGATCGCCATCCCGAGGGCGGCGAGCAGCAGCGACCATCTTGAGGTAAAGGTCTCTTTCATTCGATTATTTCCATGCCGAATGTGTCCCCGGCCTCTATCAGGTCGACTACCTCCATCCCGCTGACGACCTTTCCGATTATTGTATATCTGCCGTCGAGGTGGGGCTGCGGCAGTTGCGTGATGAAGAACTGGCTTCCGGGCGTGTCCTTGCCGCTGTGTGCCATGCCGACGTAGCCCCGCTTGTACCTGTGCTGGTTGAACTGGCTCCTGAGGAACCACCCCGCATCGCCCCATCCGTCCCCGCGCGGGCAGCCGCCCTGCACGACGAATCCGGGGACGACCCGGTGGAAGTTCAGCCCGTTGTAAAATCCCTCCTCTATGAGAAGGAGGACGCTCTTTACGATATTCGGCGCGTCATCGCCGAAGAGCTCTATGTCGATCGGTCCTCTTTCAGTCGTGATGCGGATCATCCTCCTGCCGAGCGGCAGGGCCGGCTCTCCCCACGGGTACTTTCCGCGGTCCCATTCCACGGCGCGGGCAGGATCGTATGATACCGCAGCGCCGTACTTCTTCGCCGCCGCCGCGGCGGCCTCTGCGACCCTCGGGTCGCCCTCCCGGACGACCGCCTCCTTGAGCAGGACGATGATATTGTTTCTTGCCTCAGGCTCGAGGTCGCCCTCGCCGGCGAGGGTCGCGAAGACGTCGAGGATCGCGAGCTTCCTGTCGCAGTCCTCGCGTCCGCCGGATCCCCTGAATATTTCAACGAGCCTGTCCG
>JAUWMD010000186.1 GCA_030613345.1 Candidatus Krumholzibacteriota bacterium | reverse complement strand
TCCTCGTCCTCATCGGCGCTGTCTTCCTCGGCGTCGGACTCGGGATCGTATTCAAGTTCAAGGGTACCACGGCCGGCAGCGACATCATCGCGGCGATCGTGAGGAAGCGCTGGAAGTTCAAGCCGGGGATAACGATCATTGTCACAGACTTTTTCGTCATTTGCCTCGCCGGGCTGGCTATTCACTTCAAGGGGCTGTCGCCAGGGACGCCGGTCGTCGTCCTCATGCTCTACTCGTTCCTCCTCCTGCTCGTCTCCTCGCAGTTGATAGACGTGATAATATTCGGATTCGACTACGCCAAGTCGGCTTTCATCATCTCCGACAGACACGAGGAGATCGCAAGGGAGATAACGCAAGGTCTCGGGAGGGGAGCCACCGCCTTCCACGGGAAGGGGCTGTACAGGGGGATCGAGAGGGACATCATCTTCACAGTGGTCAGCAGGCGCGAGATATTCAGGCTCGTCGAGAGGGTCAGGAAGATCGATCCCGAAGCATTTATGATAATCAACCGTGTACACGAGGTGCTCGGCGAGGGATTCATGCCGAGGGGTGAGGTCGATCTCGACAAGCTGACGATGATGAAGAAGGAAAAGAAAGAGCTGAAGGGGAAAAAGGACGCATGAACCGTTACCACGTAAGGCGAAAGGAAAAAGAGATAGCTGACGCGGGCGAGATGCGCGAGATACTGGCCTCAGGCAGGCTCGCCGCGGTCGCGCTGTGCAGGGAGGGAGAGCCGTATATCGTCACGATGAACTACGGCTGGGACGCGGAGAACGAGGCACTCTACTTTCACTGCGCTCACGAGGGGATGAAGATCGACTTCATACTGGAAAACGATCGCGTCTGCGCCACCGTCGTCGAGGATCGCGGATACAGGCACGGAGAATGCGAGCACGCATACCGCTCGGTCGTGATCCGCGGAACGATCGGGATAGTCGAGGAACTCGAGGAAAAGAAACACGGGCTGAAGGTTCTGCTCGAGCACCAGGAGAAGGAGCCGGAACCGATCAGGAAACGAACCCTTCCAGACGATGGGTCGTACGGCAAGCTCGGTGTTCTGAAGATCGACATAGAGAACATGACGGGGAAACAGGGATTATAAGGCAACGGGAGGGGCCCGGAATAATGACAAGAATACTGATGATGGTCGTAGTGCTCTCGCTGATCTCAGGGATGTCGTGCGAGAAAACCGGAGAAGCAGGGGATGAGCCGAGGGCGCTTTCCGACGAGGAGTTCGCCAGGCCCGCAGAAGGCATACCCCGTAATATCTATCACTGCCAGAGGCTCCGGGGCGAGCCGATCATCGACGGCAGGATAAACGAGGAGGAGTGGAAGGGCGCACGCTGGACCGAGGATTTCGTTGATATCACCGGAAGCGGGGAGTATCCCACACTGCGCACTCAGGTGAGGATGGCGTGGGACGACGACTATTTCTTCGTTGCCGCCAGGCTCGAGGAGCCGCACGTTCAGGCGACGCTTACCGAGCATGATGCCGTCATATGGCACGACAACGATTTCGAAGTCTTCATAGATCCCGACGGTAACTCGCACGAATACTTCGAGCTCGAGATCAACGCCTTCGCAACCGTCTTCGACCTGTTTCTCGTAAAACCCTACCGCGACGGCGGACCGGCGGTCCATTTCTGGGATATTACCGGCCTGAAGAAGGCGGTGAACATTGACGGCACCCTGAACGACCCGTCGGACCGCGACACGGGCTGGGAGATCGAGCTGGCGATACCGTGGAAGGTCCTCGCCGAGTGTGCCAACAGCGCGGCTCCGCCGTCTGAGGGAGACGTCTGGAGGATCAATTTCTCCCGCGTCGAATGGAAGACGGTCATCGAGGGAGGGCGTTACGTCAAGGCGACGGATCCGGAGACGGGAAAACCTTATGCCGAGAGAAACTGGACCTGGTCGCCGCAGGGGATCGTTAACATGCACTACCCAGAGATGTGGGGATACGTCCTCTTCACGAACGTGATCAGGTCATGGGGCGGAGGCCCGTTCGAGCCAGGTCCCGACGAAGAGGCCTGGAACGCGCTTCGCGAACTGTATTACGCGGAGAAGACGTGGTTTCTCAGGTACGGGGAATATACCGCCGATTTCGGGGCTCTGGGCCTGAAGAACAGGAAAATTTTCGAACATGAGTGGCCGCCGGTGCTCGAAGCCACGAAGAACAGGTTCGAGGCGAGGCTGAATACTCTGGACGGCTCGGGCACCAAACAGATCGTCGAAGACGGAAGGACGAGGATCATCGAGTGAGCTTCACGCGGGGCCACAGGGGAGCGATGGAAACGTTATGAACGAAGCTGTCGAGGCATTTACCGTAGTACTGATAGTGGCGAACGGGATCTTCTCGTTCCGCGGATTCGGCAACAGGCTGTTTCTCGAGAGGTATCTCTTTCACGTGGGGAGCATACTGGGGCGGCGGGAGTATTACAGACTGTTGACCTCCGGTTTTCTTCACGCCAGCATCCCGCACCTCGCGTTTAACATGCTCGCTCTCTACTCGTTCAGCCAGGGAATAGGCCGGGTCGTCGGGATACTCGATTTCGTGCTGCTCTATTTCGGGAGCCTCATCGCCGGCAACCTGCTCGCCCTCCAGATCAACAGGAATAATCCCGATTACAGGGCGCTCGGGGCATCCGGCGCGGTGAGCGGCGTCATATTTGCCAGCATCCTCATGTACCCGCACGGTTCGATCGCGTTCATCTTCTTTCCGATCGGCATCCCGTCGTGGCTCTTCGGGATCGGATTCATCCTAATATCGATATACGGTATAAGGACGGGGCTTGGGAACCTCGGCCACGAGGCGCATCTCGGCGGCGCCATTGCGGGCGTGGTCATCACGATCATCCTCGAGCCGGGGATGCTGGGCGCGAGGCTCTGGCTGGTGCTCGCGCTGATCGTCCCGGTGGTGGGTTATCTCTATATACTCGTCAAGAGGCCGGACCTGGCGGGCAGAAGGAGGCACGGAGGGCGATGAAGAAGATCGGACTGGCGCTCGGGTCGGGAGCGGCCAGGGGACTGAGCCAGATCGGCCTGTTGCTCTGGCTGAAGGAAAACGGGATCGAGGTCAGCTGCATATCCGGCACATCGATAGGATCGATAATCGGCGCAGCGATATCTTACGGGTACACACCGGAATACCTGAGAGATCTCGCCCTGGATATCAAGTGGACGGATATATTGAAATATCTCAGGCCGTCGATAAAAGGCAAGAGCTTTCTCGAATGGAGGAAGATAGACGAGTTCATGCGTGAGATGTTCGGGGAGAGGAAGATCGAGGAGCTGAAGATGCCCTACGCCTGCGTCGCAACCGATATCGACACGGGCGATGAGTACGTCTTCAGGACAGGGCGGGTGACGGAAGCGCTGAGGGCTTCGGCATGCATCCCCGCGATCTTTCCCGCCGTAGAGATGAACGGGATCCATCTCGTCGACGGCGCGCTGGTCAACCCCGTTCCGATCAATCTGGCCTTCGAACTCGGTGCGGAGGCGGTCATCGGCGTCAACGTCAACCTGTCGATGTTCACGGAGAGGATGACGTTCGGAGAACTCCCGGCATCGCGCATGGACAGGGTCGACAATAGAATAAAAAAGCTCATAGAAAAGAACCCGCTCGTAAAGAAGGGGCTGATCGATACCAGGGGACTCGGAGAAAAATACCAAAAACACCGCAGAAAACGGAAGATCATGGATGTCGTCACCGACACGGCCGCCATAACGGCTTCGAAGATCCTTTCCCTCGAACTGCTCAATACTGACGGACCACTCTACCTTCTCAGGCCGGATGTCGGCGGCTACCAGGATTTTGATTTCGACATGGCGGAAGATATCGTGAATCACGGTTACAGAGAGGCCGTGGAAGCCGGCGACGAACTCCTCGAGTTCTGCCGGTAACGGCAAGGGGAAATGATGGAGCTGAAAAAAGAGCTCGGACTCCTCCAGGTCTTCTGTCTCGCGAGCGGAGCGATGATAAGCTCGGGGCTGTTCATACTCCCCGGCATGGCCCATGCCCGCGCCGGCCCGGCCGTGATCGCGAGCTATTTTCTTGCCGCGCTCTTCGCACTGACCGGCCTGCTGAGCCAGGCCGAGCTCGTTTCGGCGATGCCCAAGGCTGGGGGGACGTATTTTTACGTCAAGCGCTCGATGGGGCCGGCGATGGGAATGGTCGACGGACTTGTCACCTGGTTTTCGCTGACGCTCAAGAGCGCATTCGCCCTCGTGGGAATGGCCGCATTCACGGCGTATATCATAGAACTCGATGTAAGGCTAATCGCGCTCGCGCTCTGTACGGTGTTTGTCGTCCTGAACCTGGTCGGCATCAAGGAAGCGGCCAGGGTGCAGGTCGTTCTCGTAGTCGGGCTGTTCGCGGCGCTCGCCGTTTACCTAGTCAGGGGCGTGCCGTCGGTCACAGTCGAGAACCTCGCGCCTTTCAATCCCTACGGGCTGGGGGCGGTCCTTTCCACGGCCGGTTTCGTATTCATCTCGTACGGCGGGCTTCTGAAGGTCGCGAGCGTTGCCGAAGAGGTAAAGGACCCGGGCCGCGTGGTACCACTCGGGATGATACTGTCGCTCCTCGTGGTCGGCCTGCTCTACGTGGCGGTCGTATTCGTCACATCCGGGGTGATGGACGACGCGATGCTCGATAACTCGATCACGCCGATATCTGACGGCGCCGCCATCTTTATTGGAAGCAAAGGACGGATAATCCTCGGTATAGCGGCGATATTCGCTTTCATCTCGACGGCCAACGCGGGGATCATGGCCGCGTCGAGATATCCTCTGGCCCTTAGCAGGGACGGGCTCCTCCCCGGAATGCTCGGGAGGGTCAACAAGAGGTTCAAGACCCCCCATTTCTCGATCCTCGCCACGGGGATCGTGATGTCGGTATTCCTCTTTTTCAAGCTCGACATACTCGTCAAGGCCGCCTCGGCCGTGATGATCCTGACATATTCCTTTTCCTGCCTGTCGCTCATCATACTGAGGGAGAGCAGGCTCCAGAACTACCAGCCCGTTTTCAGGGCGCCTCTGTATCCGTGGGGCCAGATCGCCGGAAGCGCCGGAGCGATCTTCCTCCTCGCGGGCATGGGAAAGACCGCCCTGACGACGGCCGCCGTGGCCCTCTTCTGCGGATTCTTCGTCTACTGGGTATACGGGAGGATAAGGGCGGGAAGGGAGTGCGCGCTGCTGCACATCATCGAGAGGATAACGGCGAAGGAGCTCACGACACGCTCGCTCGAATCGGAGCTGAAGGAGATAATCCGCGAGCGCGAC
>JAUWMD010000102.1 GCA_030613345.1 Candidatus Krumholzibacteriota bacterium | reverse complement strand
CTCATGGAAGGTCAATGTGTTGGCTTCCCGGACGCCCAGCCGCATGTCTGCCCTTGAAAACCATCGGGCGAGGCGCGCGCCGCCGTTGCAATGACTCATTGTGGAGAGCCTCGCGACCGGCCTCTCGCGCTTCATGTATTTTACAAGACGCGGCAGACTGCCGAGAGCGCCCCTCGATCCGAGATCTACAAGCCTGGCGCCTTCAGGCACCTCTTCCAGGAGGGGACCGGCCGCCTTTGCAACGACGACATCCACATTAAGACCACGCTCGACGAAACCCCGGGCCAGATTGATGATGACTCTCTGTGCGCCTCCGCCGCCCAGGTTCGGTACATAGAATGCTGTCCTGCGGTTCATGTTCTCCTGATGCAATTGTCTCGAGATCAACGGCTCAGCACGAAAAAACGGAATCCCACATCCTGCCGGTGAGATCTTTCTGCGATCGTCTCCTCGAACCGGATGGCGCCTTCCGGACAGGTTCCTGAGCATGCGCCGCAGGAATGGCACAGGCCTCTCTCGGCCACTCGAGATATATCCGGATTATGAGCCATAGACGATTTCCCGGTAAGCTGGTACGTTGCTAAAGGAGCCTGTCATTCTGGTATCTTATTTACAGGAGGAAGGCCGCCGTACGCAAGAAGAATTGCAAATGGGCGGGGAAGATAAGGGAAACGTTGTATCCCGACCGGGACAGGTGACTTATGTCCGGATTCTTCGGATCGAGGCATGTCGTTCTGGTGCTGCCATGCATCACCGTCCTGGCGGGTCTGTATTACCTCAGGTCGGCGTGGGCGACGATCCTGTTCTATCATGCAGTAATCGTGATATATCTGTTTCTCACGCGCCGCAACCGTGCCCGGCCGGCGTTGTTCCGGGGGTGGCATACCCCGACCGGTATCGGGCTTATTCTTCTGTGTGCGTGCTCCGGGCCGCTTCTGGTCATTCTATGGCCCGTGATCGAAAATGTACAGGGCAGCCTCTCCGCGGCCCTCGATTCATTCGGGCTCCACGGGGCGCGCTGGTGGCTGTTCGCCGCGTACTTCGTCTCCATGCATCCAATCCTCGAGGAGATCTTCTGGAGAGACGCGCTGGCAGAGCGAAACCGAAGCATCGATATTGCGGATGTCGCTTTTGCCGTGTATCACGTACTCGTGCTGATCCATTTCCTGAAGATCCACTGGGTCGTGGTCGTGTTTGTCATACTTGTCCTGGTCTCCTCGCTGTGGCGATGCATGGCCGGACGCTATCATGGACTGGCCATGCCAATGATTTCACATATGACAGCAGGGGTGGGTATTATGACGGCCTTATATCTCATTACCCGCGGGTGATCCCCGGGATGCCAGCGACGGCTTTCTCACTTGTCTCTCCGCATATGGATAAGTGATAATCAAGTGTGATGGAGGGGTTATGAAACGCATTCCGGCGGCGTTGTTTATCATTATCACGCTCTTTCCACTTTCCCTTACAGGGGAACCAGGGCTTGTGGACGCGCTTCCCGTGAAACTCCAGGCCGCGATCGATTCGTTCTATGCGGCAATCGATTCCGGTGACGCCGAGACACGGATCGGCCTTCTCGCAGATGATGTCGTGTTGATGCCCAATCACTGGACGATGATCAGCGGGAAAGAAGATGTTGCCGCGAGCTTCCGGGACAGTGAAGATGCGGTCTTCAAGCTTCGAGACCGCGAGATGATCCGCGCGGTGGTCTCCGGAGATATGGCATATACGGTGAATTCCTATTTCTATACGTATCATTTCGAAGGCGAAAGTCCCAGGTGGCACAAGACAAAGAACATTCATATCTGGCGGCGGAATCAGCAGGACGCGTGGAAGCTGGAGCTGGATATATGGAACAGCGATGTGTCGATCGAGGCATTTGAGCAGGAGTAGCAGGACCGATTGTCAGCCTCCGTAGAGAGGGGTGAAAATCATGAAAAGAATCATCGTCGCGGGACTGATGGGCGGCCTCGTGATTGCATGGAGGATAAAGCCGACCGGTAGATACTCGATGGCATGATCCCTGAGTAAAGAAAGGATTGTACATAGCATCGCCGCCGTTCTACTATCGGGCACAGGCGGGGATCATCCCCGTGACTTCAGGGCCACTGGAAGCGGAAGGAGACCATGATGAGATCGACGCTTACCATTGTTATTTTCATACTTGTGATCATAACATGCGTACCGGTCGATGGTATTGCCGAAGAAAAGCCCGTACAGCTCTCACTGTTTACGCCCCTGCAGATCTTTCCCGAAGAGACTTCGATAACGGCGTTCCGTTTCAACCTGATCTACGGGAGAAACGCATCGCTTACCGGTCTCGACCTCGGTCTCGTAAACCATCTGACCTCGGGAGAATCCAAGGGTGTCCAGTTTGGTCTCGCCAACTGGGTGGACGCTGATTTTACCGGGGTTCAGTACGGCACGGTGAACGTGAATAAAGGCGCCTTCAATGGCTGGCAGTGGGGGTTTATTAACTACACGGGACATACAAAGGGTTTACAGCTCGGTTTCATCAACTACACCCAGACGATGCACGGGCTTCAGATAGGATTGATCAACATCATCCGCGAGGGAGGGTTTCTTCCGGTTTTCCCGATCGTGAACTGGTCTTTCTAAAGGAGGAATCATGACTGTCGAGATGATACGGGCCTTTTTCGGCTGGTGTACACTCTTGAACTGGGGGATGATGTTCATTTTCCTGATCTTCATCACCCTCGGTCGGAGCTGGACTTACAGGCTGCACGGCAGGATGTTCAATGTCCCGCCGGAGGAGATCGGGAAGATCCTCTATACTGTGATGGTGGGATACAAGGCGGCTGTATTTGTGTTCAACCTGGTTCCGTACCTCGTCCTTCGCATCATCGCCTAGGGATCGGGTATGAGCGGAGTCGTAAATATCGAACAGTGCTTTACATTGTGGGTCCTTATCTGTGCTACAATCGTCCTGTTCTGGAAAGAGAGAAGGTCCGTTCACGACCGGATGAATGGAGAGTTCTGACGATGGCTGCAGGGGTCCTTGTATTCCTCGGGCTGGTTTATCTGCTCGTCCTGCAGGACGGTGTTGTCGGCGACTCGCGGGTAATAAGATGCACTGGCTGCGGTCATACGCGCAAAGGCCCGGAGAGCGGCGCAAATCTGCTCGCATGGTTCGGTGTATTCTCGAACGTCTTCGACAGGTGCCCCGAATGTGGCGGGATAATCCTGCATGTAGTAGAGAGGACAGAGAGCCGGAAATAGCGGATTGTGCCGGTAACGGGAGAAGCGAGAGAATGTCTTACGAGCTGACGGTAAACGAAGAAATCGGAATCATGGAACTCCAGGTTCACGATTCGGCATCCAGGGAAGAGGTGGCTGAATCGATGGAGACGATCTCCCGTTTGTCTGGGGAGACAGGTATAGAACTTCTGCTAGTGGATGCCCGCAATTGCGATTCCATGCCGAGCATTGTCGACGTGTTTGAGCTGACCAGCAAATTTCCCCATTCCCTGAAGATGGCAGTTCTGGTCCCGGCAAAAAGGGATCTGGTCGAAAAGCTGCAGTTCGGCGAGACGGTCGGCGTTAACCGCGGGATTCCGCTCCATCTTTTCAACTCGGAATCTGAGGCGATCGACTGGCTGAAGAGCGGATGAAGAAGATCAGACTGGGAATCAGCTCATGCCTGCTCGGGGAGAAGGTCAGGTACGATGGCAGGCACAAGCACGACAGTTTCATCAGGGACAGACTGGGCAGATACGTAGACTTCGTCTCCGTATGTCCCGAGGCGGAATGCGGCCTCGGTATCCCGAGAGAGGCGATGCGGCTGGTCGGCGATCCTCGAGACCCGCGACTTATCACGCGCAATACCCTCATAGACCATACGGAGAGGATGAAGAGCTGGTCGGCGAAGCGGCTGCGCGGGCTCGAGAAGGAGGAACTCTGCGGGTTCATCTTCAAGAGCGGATCTCCGAGCTCGGGGATGACGGGCGTGAAGGTCTGCGATGAAACCGGATCGCGTACAAGAAAGGGCACGGGTCTCTTTGCCCGCGCCTTCATGGACAGGTTCCCCGTGCTTCCGGTGGAGGACGATGTCCGCCTTCACGACAACAGACTGCGTGAGAACTTCATCGAACGCATCTTCACATACGACCGGTGGCGGAGGATGGAATCGTCGGACAGGACGGCGGAGAAACTCGCCGAGTTTCACGCGAGGCACAAGCTGCTGATCCTCTCGCACAGCAGGAAGGCTCTGACGGAGCTCGGCGCCCTCGTGGCCCGGGGCGGAAAGGAACGCCCGGTGGAACTGTACGGCAGCTACATCGAAACACTGATGAACGGATTGAAGCTGCTCGCAACGGTGAGGAAGAATACAGATGTCTTGATGCACATTATGGTGCATTTCAAGAAGGTCCTGAGCGGCGACGAGAAGAGGGAGTTGCTCGAGGTGATCGAGAGGTACAATAAGGGGCAGATGCCGCTCGTCGTGCCGGTGACCCTGCTCAATCATTATGTAAGGAAATACAGGCCGGAATACCTGCAGGACCAGTACTATCTCGATCCGCAGCCCCACGAGCTGATGTTGAGGAACCACGTCTGAAAAGGCGCTTCCCCAATTCCGTAGGAGTACTTCTCTTTATGCTGTATAATCTTCAGGCCGTCCGGAGAAGGTCCTGAACGGAGTGACGATCGGCGACAGGAGGATCGCTTTATGAAGAGCACCATCGGAAAACTCACCGCCGGCATTGGATATGGCTTTCTCTTCGGTGCCGCGGCGGGACTGACAGCAGGGGTGATAACGGATAACCTCTTCTTGTGGACCATTATCGGCGTCGTCGCCGGGGTGGTTATCGGGTGCGCGGCAGCGCTGGCAGTGGCGGCCCGGAGCCGCAGGGTGAAGAGAAGGTTCGAGCAGTCCGAAGATGTCCAGGATTCCGGCCGGGGATGACCCGACCGACGAGACAAGTGATTGATAATCAATGTCTTGAGAAATAGCCCGATAACGCGTGTCAATCCTCGTCCGTTTACGCCGTTTACCCCGTATTACCGTCCTTTACACGACACCCTGTTTCAAATATATTCGTGGCCAACAGGTTATGAGCGAACATGGAAACGATAACGGTCAGGTCGAGGAGGCCCCGAAGTTCGGCACTTTCCTCGGCGTCTTCACTCCGAGCGTGCTGACGATCCTCGGACTGATCATGTATCTTAGGTTTGGCTGGGTCGTGGGCAACCTCGGGCTGCCGCTCACCATCGTTGTTGTCATCATAGCGAGCTCGATCACCTTCATTACCGGCCTGAGCGCCTCGGCGATCGCTACGAATATGCGGGTCGGCGTAGGCGGCGAGTATTTCATGATCGCGCATAGCCTTGGTCTTGAGCTCGGCGGCGCGATCGGGATCCCCCTCTACCTGTGCCGGACGCTGAGCATCACATTCTACAGCTTCGGTCTGTCGGAGGCGATCATCGTACTGTGGCCCGCCGCATGGGGGGCCGTACCGGTCTTCATGGTGCAGTTTCTCGCGGCGATCATTATCATCGTTATCACGATACTATCCGGAAAGAGCGCCTCCCTCGCATTGAAGCTCCAGGTCCCGATCATGATCGCAGTCGGGCTTTCGCTTCTGGCCCTTTTTATCGGAGTGCTGAGCAGGGGCGACCTGCGCGTACCCGAGGTCGTCGCCACATACAGGACGGCGCCCGAAGGGTTCTGGTACGTATTCGCCGTCTTCTTTCCAGCGGTGACGGGGTTCACCGCCGGAATTGGGATGAGCGGCGACCTGAAGGACCCGAGCCGCAGCATTCCCAGGGGCACACTTTTCGCTGTGCTGACCGGGGCGGTGGTCTACCTGGCCGTGCCTTTCTTTTTCTCGATCACGTCAGCGATCAGCAGGGACACCCTCGCCTCGAGAGGCGTCCAGGCGTGGACACTGATTTGCATCGGCGGGCCCATCCTGGTATTCGCCGGGATGTGGGGTGCGATCCTTTCCTCTGCCTTCGGCAGCGTGCTCTCGGGCCCGAGAGTCCTGCAGGCCCTCTCGCTGGACGGCCTCGCGCCGAGGTTTCTGTCAAGGTTATCGACGCGCGGGCAGCCGACGATCGCGACATGGATCACGGGCGCTCTGGCCCTCTCCGCGGTCCTGCTGGGGGACCTCAACGCTGTCGCGCAGTACGTTACGGTCCTGTTCCTTACTCTCTACGTGATCATCAATCTCAGCGCCGCCGTAGAGAAGCTCGTAGGCGATCCGTCGTACAGACCGACGATAGACGTTCCGTGGTATGTTTCCCTGATCGGATCGGCCGGCGCACTGTTCGTGATGTTTCTTCTCAACCCCCTGGCCTGTCTCGTAGCGGTTTTTATCGAGGTGATACTTTTCATGTACCTGCGGCGCAGGACGCTGGAAAAAAGGTGGGGGGACGTCAGGGCAGGCGCATACATGTCGCTGGCGAGGTTCGCGCTGCTCAAGCTCAAGAAGCACCGCCCAGATTCTCGCAACTGGCGGCCGCACATAATCGCCTTCACCGAGGACGTGGATAAGGAAGCGGACCTGATATACATCGCCAACTGCTTCAACCAGCACCACGGGATCGTGACCGTATCGAGGATCATCGAGGGGGATCTCCTCGAGCTCGACATCGACATCGACCACGAGGGCGCCGAGATGAACCGCGTTCTCAAGTCGAAGAACCTCGTCGGGTTCTGCGAGGTCTATGTGGCCCCTGATATTGTCACTGGAGTGATCAACATCGCGCAGGCCAACGGGATCGCGGGCCTTCACTCGAACACGCTGATGTTCGGCTGGCCGGCGAAGAAGGAGAAGCTCGTCGCCGAGCTCGAGATCATGCGCACGATCTCGAAGATCGAGAAGAACACGCTGATATGCAGGCTCAGGCACATTCAGAAGATAAGACTGAACAGGCGCATCGATCTGTGGTGGGGAGGTCTGGAGAACAACGGCGACCTGATGCTCCTGCTCGCCCACATGATGCGGATGAACACCGCCTGGGAGAAGTCGCGGATCAAGATACACTCGATCGTCGAGAGCGAGGAGGAGAGGGTAGCGCAGATCGAGAGCCTGCTCGAGCTGATCGAATCTGTGCGCATCGAGGCGGAGGCCGAGGTGATTCTGAGGCCGCCTGACACCTCGATCGAGGATATAATAACTGTAAGCAGCATCGGGGCCGATCTCGTCTTCATGGGACTGATGATCCCCGAGAAGGATGCTCTGGATGGATACGCCGACTGGCTCATCCAGTTCTCCGAGGGACTGGGCTCCGTCATATTCGTAAGAAACGCGAGCAGGTTCTCCGGCAGCCTCGTGTGACGGCCGGACGGACCGGTTAGAAAGGTACAGAAAGGGAGGTTGAGATGAGACGCACACTCGTTATCGCGGCTGTTTTGATAATGGTCGCATCCGTTTCGTCGACTGCGCAGGAAGACAGCCTGACAGTCGAAAAAATGATCTTCTGCACTGGTATCGAGGACAGGCTGCCGGTTGGGGAGAGCACGCAGTTCTTCGAGACGGCCGAGAGGATATACTGCTACACGAGGATAAACGGCGCGGCCGATACGCTCGATGTCACCCACGTCTGGTACTACGGCGATGAAGAGAAGGCCAGGGTCGACCTTACGATCAAGTCTGCATCGTGGAGGACGTGGAGTTCGAAGAAGATGCTGCCCGCCTGGGCGGGCGCCTGGCGCGTCGACATCCTGGGGCCGGACGAAAAGGTGCTTCTGAGCAGGGAGTTTGTCTACAAGCCCGTCGATGAGTAATCTGTCCGGGCCGGTTTTTGTTTGGAGAGGTGTAATGAATTCATTAATCAGGTTGAGGTTTTTAGTGTGCCTGGGCCTTGCACTTGCGGCGGTGCCGGCAGTTTCTCATGCCGGCGCGGCAGACTCGCTGAGAGTCGATAAATCCCGTGATAACGCGCTCCATCCCGGCATGTGGGCCCTGATGTTCCAGATAGACGAGGATATCGTTCCAAAACCGTTCGAAGGGCTGGGTATAGCCCTCAAGCGCCACTGGTCACGCAAAACGGCCCTGAGGCTCGGTTTTGACATAGGCCTGAGTGTGAACGAAGACGACAGCGAATCAAAGCGCAGTGTGGATGATACGCTGCAGAATGAATCTGACGGGTTCAACAAGACCAGCGGACAGAGCGTTACTGTCAAATTGCTGTATATGATGTATCCATGGCCGGATTCCTATATCAATTTTTTCTGGGGACTTGGCCCGGTGATATCTTTCAGCAGGTCTGATCGGGAGCACGAGAGGGACACAGTCCAATACGACTCAGGATCTTCACAGCTGTACCGGTCGTCCTATTATAGCAGGAGTTGGTCGGCCGGCCTGAAGGGTGCTGTCGGGGTGGAATGGTTCGCCACCAGGAGAATCAGTTTTCACATGGAATATCAGTCGACCCCTACCTATCGATCGAGATACACCGAGATGGAAGTGATAGATGATTATTATTCCTCCGAGGAATTCAGAAAAATCACCAGCGGAGACTGGTCACTCCAGGCAGGCACGGTTGTCGTCGGATTGAGCATGTATTTCTAAGTCGTATCGGGCCTGGGAACGGCCTCAGCCGCCGTGTGCGAGGTGGAAGAGCCCGACCTTCGAGCCGTCGGGCACTGTGCATGTTTCGTAGTCATGCTCGGGAACGAATGTTC
>JAUWMD010000026.1 GCA_030613345.1 Candidatus Krumholzibacteriota bacterium | reverse complement strand
GAGCAGCGAGATCAGCCCGACCATCAACCCGAAGAAGAGGCTGCCGGAGTCTCCCATGAATATCCTCGCCGGCGGGAAGTTGTATCTGAGAAAGCCCAGCGCCGCACCGAGGACGGCGAACGAGATAGCGGCCACCATCGGTTGTCCCAGTATGAGCCCCGCAATGGCGAACGCGCCCGCACTGATAGCAGCGATACCGGAGGCGAGTCCGTCGATCCCGTCTATGAGATTGAAAGAGGTCGTAATCGTCAGCATCCAGAAGGCGATCAGGGCGAATGCCAGCACCGCCGCGCTCATGGAGAGGTCGATCAGGCCGAAGTGCTCGAGAAGCCCCAACCCACCGGCGGCGACAAATATAGCGACCGTGATCTGAAAGAACAGTTTATATAAATAATGAAGAGACCTGAGGTCATCGATGATACCGAGTAAAAAGATCAAAAACCCGCTCGCGATTATTACCGGCAGGAACGCCCTGTTGACCTGATGCTGTGGCAGAAAAAACAGGAATACCAGTATCAGGGAAAAAACGATGGCTCCGATGACCGCCACACCGCCAATGTGGGCGATCTCCCCCCTGCCCGTGCGTCCGTTCGGTTTCTCGGCGATCCGCCAGCGCACCGCCATCCCGATCGCCATCGGCGTAAGGATCAGGCCCAGGATACCCGCGGTGGCGAATGTGATAATATATTCTGTCGCCGTCAAGGCACACCCTCCCATTCTCGCTACGACTAAGAATCGTTTATGCCGCAAACCTTGTCAAGGACGAGTTGATACATCGCATACCGTAAATAGTATCTATTAAATCCCGTTACTCTTTTATTTCAAGCGCTTTCTGAATATGCGGAGCGTCGGTTCGACAAGCTTGAGGAGTTTCTCCTTTTCAACCGCTTTTGCCGCGAGAAGAGCGAACAGGAATAGTACGGACAGCAGGGCGGCATAAGCAACCGTCATCGGCAGCCCGGACGGCTCGGGGACAAACCTCGTGTATATAAACCATATCAGTACAGCCACGCCGGCGGTCCGTATGGCCCTGGAAAGGTCCCCTCTCCTGCGCAGCCCGCCGATTTCGCGCGAGACGGCCGCGAGGCCGAGGATCTCGATAGGGAGGTACGAAAGAAGCGTCGATACGACAGCGCCCTCCGCCCCCCACCGCGGGATCAGGAAGGCGTTGAGAATAAAATTCGTTGCGGCCCCCGCGATGGTCAGCTTTGCGTACGTCCCTGCCCTGTCCGCAGCGATCAGCCCGGGCAGTATCACCGATCCGATGCTGCGCATCACGAGCAGCGGGATGAACAGGACGAGTATCCCTGCCGATGCAGCGAACTTTTCGGAGAAAAGCCCCGTCACGAGCGGACCGGCCAGACAGGCGAACACGGTCGCGACGCACACAGAGTAAACGAATGCCGCCGTGATCGACCTGTTGACCAGATCGCTGCAGCGCTGCCTGTCACCCGATGCCCAGGCTCCGGCCAGGGCGGGCCTCAGCGTCATCACCAGCGCGAATATCGGGAAGAGCGATGTCTCGAGGAGATTTCTCGCCATCGAGTAGATCCCCACGTCGACGGCGCCCCGGAAATATCCGAGCATGATCTTGTCAAGCAGCGAGTATATCGTCACCGACGCTCCGCTGACTGCAAGCGTCACACTGAGGCGCCAGAGGCGAGACCTCATTTCGCGGATCTGCTCCGGCGGGGCCTTCTCCTTATCTCTCGCCGAGAGATAGACGAAGACCGCCGCGCCCGTGATCGCCGCGGCGGCTATGTACGCCCAGATCACCCCGGCCACTCCCAGAGCGAGAACCGCGGCGGCGGTGACCAGCCCGATCCTGATCGTGAGCATCACGGCACGCATGGCGAACAGCATCCCGAACTTCTTAAGGCCAAGCACTATCAGCGCGGCGAGCTCGTTGAAGCTGACCGACAGTATCACCAGACCGCCGAGCCTGAGCAGAGGCTCCAGCTCGGGATCGTTGTAGAGAGCGGCGATGGTCGGTGCCAGGAGGAATGCCGCGACGGATGTCGGAAGGGTGAACGCAAGACGCAGCAGGAATGCCGATCTCGCCAGCGGGCGGATCAGGACCGGCGAGGAAACGGCGTATTCGGAGACGAGTCTCGACCCCGCCCCGTCGACGCCGAACTTCGCGATGATCAGAAAGATCGTCGCCACCGCCATCGTCAGGTTAATCAGGCCCGCCGCGCGCGGGCCCATCGTCCTCGCGACTATCAGCGATACGACGAACGCGCTTATCAGGGGAAGAGCCGTCGAACCGAAGGTCCAGAAATACCCCGAGGCCAGGGATTCCTTGCAGGTACTGCGGTTTTTCTCTCGGTCGTTCATCTGATGACGGGATCAGGGAAAATGCTTCTCGAGAATATCGGCTATCCTGCCGGCAGTCTTCCCGTCCCATAGAGGAGGAAGGGAGTGCTCTCCGATACCCCGGTCGAGGATACGCGTCACGGCGGCCTCTACCCTGGCGGGATCGGTCCCCGCGAGGATGTTCGTGCCCAGCTCGATCGTTATCGGACGCTCGGTATTCTCACGTACAGTGACGCACGGTATGCCGAGGACCGTCGTTTCCTCCTGGATCCCTCCCGAGTCGGTCACGACGATGCCTGCCGACTTCATCATCCAGATGAAATCGAGATATCCAACCGGGTCGATCAGACTGAGGCGGTCTGAGAGGGCGACCGGCGGATCGGCCGATTCGAGCATCTTCTTCGTCCGCGGGTGTATTGGAAGAACGACAGGCATGCGCTCGGCCAGCCTGGAAAGCATCGTGAAGAGTTCGCGCAGTTCATCAGGATCATCGACGTTCGATGGCCTGTGGAGCGTTACGAGCATATATTCCTTCTCTTTCAGCCCCAGCCGCTCAAGTATCTGTGAACCGTCCGCCTTGTCTATATAATTCAGAAGCGAATCTATCATGATGTTGCCGACAAAAAAGACCCTCTCTTCCCCGACTCCCTCCCGCTTGAGGTTGATCTCAGCCTCAGGAGAAGTCGTGAAACAGAAACGCGCGAGGATATCGGTGACCATCCTGTTGATCTCCTCGGGCAGCGCGAGGTCGAAACTTCTCAGGCCCGCCTCCACGTGGGCGATGGGTATCCACAGCTTCGAGCAAACGATCGAGCAGGCGAGCGTCGAATTGACGTCCCCTACCACAATGATCAGGTCGGGCCGGTCGCCGAGGACGATCTTCTCGAACTCGACCATCACACGGGCGGTCTGTTCCGCGTGACTGCCCGATCCAACGCCGAGATATATGTCGGGTTCGGGAAGCTCGAGGTCCTCGAAGAAGATCTTCGACATGTTCTCATCGTAATGCTGGCCCGTGTGCACCAGGCGAGTCTCGGTCCCGCCGCGGCGGGCGAACTCGCGCATCAGCGGCGCTACCTTCATAAAGTTGGGCCTGGCGCCCACGACCAGGGTTGCTTTCAAAGCTTCCTGCCTTGCTTGATCTTGCCCGAATACATCTTCCTGTAGTATTTCCTGAAGCTACCCTCGCGGACCGGCCGCCACCAGTCCTCGTTTCGCCTGTACCACAGCACGGTCTTCCTGAGGCCCTCGTCGAATCCTGTCTTCTTGCGCCAACCGAGCGCCCTGATCTTCCTCGTTGCTACGGAGTAGCGCCTGTCGTGGCCCGGGCGGTCGGAAACGAGTGTCAGGAGAGACGGATCTGCCCCGGTGAGTTCGATGATCCTCCTCGCTATGTAGACATTGGTCTTCTCGTCTCCCGCACCGATGTTGTAGACCTCTCCGACCTTTCCCTTCCTGCCGACGAGATCGATCGCCCTGCAGTTGTCCTCGACGTATATCCAGTCGCGCACGTTCTTCCCGTCGCCGTACAGCGGAAGCGGCATCCCTTCTATCGCATTGGTGGTGAACAGAGGGATGAACTTTTCCGGATGCTGATTCGGCCCGTAGTTGTTCGAACTCCTCGTAATCAGCGCCGGCAGGCCGTATGTCCTGTGGAACGCCCTGACGAGCATATCGGCGCCCGCTTTGCTCGCCGAGTAGGGACTGTTCGGCTTCATCGGATCGGTCTCGCGGAACGAGCCCTTCAGTACACTGCCGTAGACCTCGTCGGTCGATATCTGCACGAAGCGCGGCACCCCGAATTCGAGCGTCTTCTGGAGGAGTGTGTATGTGCCGACGACATCGGTCCTGACAAAGCTGCCTGCCTCGAGTATCGACCTGTCGACATGAGTCTCGGCGGCGAAATTGTATATAATATCCGTTCCGGGCAGTATCTCAGCGAGAAGTTTCGCGTTGCAAATATCTCCCTTGACGAATTTAAACCGACTGTCTTTATTTAGGTCGGCGAGATTGTCGAGGTTCCCCGCGTAGGTAAGCTTGTCGAGGACAACTACCTTCGCCCCGCCTCGCCTGCGCAGTAGCATCCGGATAAAATTTGAGCCGATGAATCCGGCCCCTCCCGTAACAACGATCTTTTTCATCTGTCCTCCGATCGGATCCCCCGATTGCTCAGATATCCGGAGTACCGGGCCGCCCGAACGAATGATACCTGAATCCCAGTCCGCTCATGACAGACGGCTTGTAGATGTTACGGCAGTCTATCACGATCGGCTCGGCCAGCATGTCCTTCATCTTTTCGAGATCGAGCTGCCTGAACTCGTTCCACTCCGTCATTAACACGAGAGCGTTGGCTCCGTCCATCGCCGAATAGGCATCATCGTAGAACTCGATCCTGTCCCCGTACAGCTTCTTTGCGTTGTCCATGGCAATTGGATCGTAGGCCGCGATCCGCACCCCCCTCTCGAGGAAGATGTCGATGAGCTTGAGTGAGGGGGCATGCCTCAGATCGTCGGTGTTCGGCTTGAACGAAAGGCCGAGAATGGCTATCCTCCTGCCTGACACATCGGGCAGTTCGACATCGAGCTTCTCGAGCAGCCTGTCGATGCGCGATCTGTTGACGTCGCTCGCCGCACCGACGATCCGCAGATCGGCCTCGACGTCACCCGCCGTGCGAAGGATCGCGGAGACGTCCTTGGGAAGGCACGAGCCGCCGTAGCCGACACCGGCGTGCAGGAACTTCGGGCCGATCCTCTTGTCCAGTCCCAGGCCCTTGGCTACCTCGCTCACGTTCGCGCCGGTCTTCTCGCACAGATCGGCCATCTCGTTTATAAACGATATCTTCACTGCGAGGAATGCGTTGCTTGCGTACTTGATAAGCTCGGCCGTACGTATGGAGGTGAACACGATCGGCGTCTCGAGCAGGTAGAGCGGGCTGTAGATCGCCCTCATGATCTCCTTCGCCCTCTCGCTCTCGATACCTATCACGACCCTGTTCGGTCTCATGAAATCCTCTATCGCCGATCCCTCGCGGAGAAACTCGGGGTTTGAGACGCGGTCGAACGAAATGTCCCCCTTGAGGTTTTCGCTGATGATCCGCTCGACCTCCTCGGAGGTGCCGACCGGGACGGTGCTCTTCTGGACGAAAACCTTGTATTCGTCCATCGCCAGTGCGACATCCTTCGATACGGTATAGACGGCGCTCAGATCGGCCGCGCCGTCATCATCCATTGGTGTACCTACTGCGCAGAAGATAACCTCGGATCTCTTGACGGAGTCGGCGAGATCGGTCGTGAAGACGAGCCTCCCCATCTCGGAGTTCCTCTCGACCAGTTCCTTCAGCCCCGGTTCGTATATAGGCATGATGCCGTTCTGTATCTTCTCGATCCTGTCTCTGTCTATATCGACACAGATCACTTCGTTTCCAAAATCGGCCAGGCAGGAGCCGCTCACCAGCCCGACATATCCCGTCCCGACCATGCAGATCTTCGGCATCTCGTTCTCCTCATTTCAGGCGTCCGCACGGTGCGGACAATATGTTTTATATTTCGGCGCGGCCGTTACCTCTGCATCTCTTCTCGAGAAGCGGTTACCGAGGCCTCCCACCATGCAAAGAGGTCGCCGAGCATCTTACGCCTTCCTATGACAGCAGACCAGCCGCAATCTTCCACAAGTCTTCCGTTGTCTCCCGTCAGGACCGGAACGTCCGCAGGCCTGAGAAGCTGCGGATCGGTCTCCACCGAGACTTCCACTCCCGTCATCGCCGTCAGTTGCTCCACCGCATCGGAAAGGGCGAGGCCGCTTCCCGAACAGACGTTGTACGTCGCGCCGGACATTCCCCTCTCGGCGAGCAGAACATACGCCTCGACGACATCTCTCACATCAAGAAAGTCGCGCGTCACCTCGATATTACCCGTGCGGAGCACGGGTTCCCTGAGGCCGGCTTTTATCTCGGCGCACTGCTTCGCGAAGGACGGGAGCACAAAGGTCGTGGTCTGTCCCGGTCCCGTATGGCTGAAACTTCGGGTCGCCACCGCCTCGATCCCGAAGGCGCGGTGATACTGCATGACAAGGATGTTCTGCGCTGCCTTGCTGGCAGCATACGGACTGACCGGCTCTACCGGCGCTCTCTCTGAGATCGGCATCTCGTCGGGGGTGCGCCTTCCGTACTCCTCGGCAGACCCGGTCACGATGATCCTGGCCTTTCCACCCCTGCGGACCGCCTCGAGGAGATTGAGCGTCCCCATGACGTTCGTCCTCATCGTCCCTCCAGGATCCTTGAACGACCTGGCCGCCGAGCTACGGGCCGCGAGATGGAATATCACGTCGGGGGCCCAGTCGGAGACGGCCTGTTCGACGGCGCCCGCATCGAGCAGGTCGCACTGCCTGATCTCGACTCTTTCTTCCGGAACAAGCGGCGGGACCACCTGACCGTCGATCTCGAAATGACCGGGCCCGTCACCCGCAGCGGAGACGGCCGAGTCGAGCCCGAGGACCTCTGCCCCACCCGCGGCGAGCCGCGA
Organism: Candidatus Krumholzibacteriota bacterium; assembly: GCA_030613345.1. Lineage (GTDB taxonomy): Bacteria > Krumholzibacteriota > Krumholzibacteriia > Krumholzibacteriales > Krumholzibacteriaceae > JAUWCL01. The sequence goes on along the minus strand of JAUWMD010000026.1, from coordinate 9,259 downwards.
GACGAGATAGCCTCCCACGAATCCGGATGCTCCTGTAACAAGCGCTTTCATGATCTTTTGTTCCGTCCGGCTGTCAGTGCCGGTTCGGGCAGCTCCTCCAGAAATCGAGAAGATCGGACAGTGTCTTTTCCATGGGTATCTCGGGCTTCCAGCCGGTGTCGCCGACAAACAGGCTGTTGTCACCCTGGAGCAGGGGCACGTCGCTCGGCCTCAGCCTTCCCCGGTCGGTCCTCACCTCTACCTCTATCCCGCTGATCTCGATCAGCATATCGAGGATCTCCTTGATGCTGAAGCTGGTGCCGGTGCAGATATTGTATACGGTGCCGGGCCGCCCTTTTTCCAGCGAGAGCCAGTATGCGCGGACCATGTCCCTCACATCGGTGAAGTCCCTCCTCGCGTCGAGGTTACCCACTTCCATATAGGGTTCGCGAACGCCTTTCTCGATATCGACTATCTGCTTGGCGAAATCGCTGCAGACGAAGACGGGTCCCCGCCTCGGTCCGGTATGGTTGAACCCGCGGGTGCGGATGATCTTCATCCCGTAACTCATGAAGTACTGGTAGCCGAGCATGTCCTGGCCCACCTTGCTGACGCCGTAGGGGCTCAGCGGCCTGAGCTGACTGGATTCCTTTATCGGCACCTCGTCGGGATGGACCATCCCGTACTCCTCGCTCGAGCAGGCGATCTGGATGGAGCAGTCGAGATCGAGCTTGCGGACGGCTTCGAACACATTTACCTGGCCGAGGATGTTCGTCGTGAGCGATTCACTCGGCGCCTTCCAGGAAGTCGGCACGAAACTCTGCGCCGCCAGATGGAATATCCTGTCGGGCCGGACCTCCTCGATGACGTCGCGCGTCGACGAGGCGTCCCTCAGGTCGCACTCGAGCAGTTTGAGCCTGTCCCAGATATGCTCGATGTTCTCCGTACGGCTCCTCCAGCGGATGATTCCGTAGAGTTCGACATCCTTCATCGTGAGACACAGATCGGCGAGATGACTTCCCGCAAAACCCGTTATCCCCGTAATAAGTACTCGCATCCCGCCGTCCTTTCCTGCGCCTCCCCGGGGCACATGAGGAGAACGTAATTATCTTATAGAAACGTAATTATATCAGATGGAAGCCCGCATCGCCAACCGTAAAGGCTTCCCAAAAGGCTTCTCAACGAGATGCAACCCACAAGCGGTCACCGCCGTCATTACCGGTACACGAAATAGAGGGCCAGGTACGCCGCTGAAGTCGCAGCCAGTGTAAACGGCAGACCGATCTTCATAAAGCCCCAGAACGAGACAGGATTACCCTCTTTTTCGAGTATCCCCGTCGCCGCAACATTCGCTGCCGCTCCGATGGGAGTTATATTACCTCCCATGCATGAGCCGATCATAAGGCCGAGGACGAGAAGCGTCCTGCTGATATCGAGAGTATCGGCAAGGTTGCCGACAAGAGGCAGCATTACGGCGATATACGGAACATTGTCTATGAAGGCCGAGACCATCACCGAAAACCAGACGATGATCGAAAAAACAACGAATGTATTCCTGCCCTCGAGTCCACTCAATCTTCCGACAACTGATTCAACGACTCCGGCTTTCACCAGCATGTACACCAGAACGAATATCGAGGCGAGAAAAACCGTAGTCCGCCAGTCAAGATGCCACCTGTGACGGTCGGCTCCCCTGCGCACGGAGATCCCGTACCAGATGACACCGGCGAGGGCCACCAGCATACATATGATTCCGCCCACTCCCTTTCTCAGTTCGGGATCCCATTCAGGGGAGATGGCAAGCAGCACGACCATTACGACGATCAGCCAGAACGGCACCCACGACCTGATATCGGCGACTTCCATTCTTTCCGGTTTCTGCCTGTATTCCCTTATAAAATGCCAGAGCAGCGCAAATCCGGCGACGGCGCCAAGCTGGACGAACCAGAAGATACCGGGCTTTCCGTCCCGCCAGAAGAAATCGAGAAAGGCCATCCTTTCCTGAGCGGCAAGCAGCATGCTGGGGATGTCGCCGATCAGAATCGCCATTCCCTGCACGTTGGAAGAGACAGCGAGCCCAATGATCACCGGCACGGGCGACACTCCGGCCTTTCGGGTCAACAGGAGGGCGATCGGGGCTACGATGAGCACGGTTACAACGTTGTCTATAAATATCGATATGAACGATGCGAAGCAGATGACAAGCATCAGCGCGACGGCAAGATTCTTCGAATTATTGATCAGCTTGTCGGATATGGTCTCGGGCATCCGTGAATAGACGAAGAGTTCTGCAAGAATGACCGAACCGGCGAAAATGCCTATGAAGTTCCACTGGATTCCATGACGGAAGACTTCGGCGGGAGTTATTACTCCGACACGGGGGAGCATGGCCACTATGACTCCGAGCGATGCCGTCAGCCAACGTCCCCGCCTGAATACAATCAGTCCGATGTAGACCGCGGCAAATATCGCGACGGCCTTCCACATATCGGTCACCGGACGCTATCTCCCATCTCGGCAAGTATGGCGTCCGCCGCCCTTCCCGGCGATTCTGCCTGGTATATCGGACGGCCTATCACGAGATAATCGGATCCCGCCTCGATCGCGTCTCGCGGCGTTGCGATACGCTTCTGATCACCGGCCGCGGAGCCTGCCGGTCTGATGCCCGGCGTCACTATCGTGAATCCGTCCCCCAGCGCCTCACGGATCCTGCCGGCCTCATTGACCGCGGCGACGCTCCCGTCGAGGCCGGCCTTCTTCGCCAGCTCGGCCCTCTTGAGCACGAGGTCCTCGACGCTCCCGCTGTAACCAGATGCCTCGGCGAGATCGTCCGCGCACATGCTCGTCAATACGGTGACTCCGACGAGCTTCGGCCTCGCAAACCCGCTGCGACTCGCGAATGCGGCCGCCTCGTCCGCGGCGGCTTTCATCATGTCCGACCCGCCCGCCGTATGGATCGTCAGCATGAAGATATGCAGGCCGCAGGCTGCCCGGACCGCTCCTTCGACAGTGGCCGGGATATCGTGAAACTTCAGATCGAGGAAGACCGCTCCTCCCGCATCATTGATCTCGGCGATCATACCAGGACCCTCGGCCGTAAAGAGCCTGCTTCCAACCTTGAACAGCTTTACCTTCCCTCTGAGATCCGCTACGAGGGATATGGCATCGATCCTCTTCTCCACGTCGAGCGCGGCGATTATCCGGGGGGTTCTCTTTGCGGGTGTCATCCGGCTCCTTTCATCCTGCTACAGTCGCCGAGCGGACCGGGTATTCCCGTCTCCTCGAGCGTTTCGACGATCCTTTCCGGGAGGGCCGGGTCGTAGAACACCGCCGTGCCGACCTGAATCGCTGCCGCACCGGCCATGAAGAACTTCATCGCGTCCGCAATGCTGGTTATGCCGCCGACCCCGACGACCGGGATATCGACAGTTCTCGATATCCTCCAGACGGCGTCGAGGGCGATGGGCATGACGGCCGGCCCGGATAGTCCGGCGCGGATCCGCTTGAAAACCGGGCGCCGGGCGGCCAGATCGATATCCATTCCGACGACGGTGTTGATCGCCGTTATTCCGTCCGCCCCCGCTTCCTCGGCGGCGAGGGCCAGCGCGGCGATGTCACCGACATTGGGCGTCAATTTTGCCAGTACAGTCATGCCGGGGAGGGTGTCCTTCGCGTGCCGAACGTATTTCGCCAGCAGCTCGGGATTCGTTCCGACCGCCATGCCGCCCCGCTCAACGTTGGGGCACGACAGATTCAGTTCTATGATATCCACGCCGACCGTTCCCGCAGTCGCGTCGAGGAGCATCCTGTAATCTTCCCAGTCCTCCGCCGCCAGGCTCACGACCGGCTTTATCCCGGCATCTACGAGGGCCGGCATCTTCTCGGAGAAGAAGACCTCCGCCCCGACGTTCTCGAGCCCGATGCTGTTGAGCAGTCCTCCGCCCGTCTCGTGCAACCGCGTGCCGGGGTTGCCCTCTCTCGGCTCGAACGATATCGTTTTCGTGACCACGCCGCCGATGCGCTCGAGGTCTAGGAGCCCCTCGTACTCGAGCCCGTATCCGGCTGGACCGGAAGCGAGAAGCACCGGATTGCGCAGGGTCACCGCGCCGATTTTCGTCTCGAGGGAGTGCCTGCTCATTCTTCCCACCTTTCCCAGTCTATCTCTGAGGCGTCGAAGACAGTTCCGTCACTGCATATAGTCCGCAGGACCGTCCCTCCGTCAGTTTTCACGGGAACGGTGCATCCACGGCATGCTCCGACGCCGCACGCCATCACGGATTCGAGCGATGTAAGATGTCTGGAAAATCTTGCGGCCGCTCTTCCTGCCATAGCCCGAACCATACCGGTCGGTCCGCACGAGTACAGTATCCCGCCGCCTGCCTTTCCCTCCTCGACGAGTTTCTCGAGCAGGGCGACTGCGTCTCCCTCGAATCCGCACGATCCGTCGATAGTGGCCGAATGAACGGCAGTGAAATCCTCCCCGCAGAGAGACACGAGCAGCTCTTCCTCGCAGCCTGCGCCATAGACGAGATCCGCCCGGCCGAGAGATCTGTCACGTTTCCATGTCCTCGCGGCAAATATCATCGGTGCGAGCCCGGTGCCGCCCGCTACGAATACAGCGTCTTTCTTTTCAGGAGAAGGAAATACAGTGCCGCCGAACGGGCCCGCAATATCGATCTCTGCGCCGCACGGAGAGTGAGCGAGTATATCCGAGCCCTTCCCGACGACCTTCACGAGGAGATGGAGCTCCGTTCCGGTCAGATCCATGATGCTGAAGGGCCGCCGCAGAAGGGGCGTGATCGTCGATGTTATCCTCAGTGAGACGAATTGGCCGGGGGCCGCATCGGGGAAGCCCCGGGGCCTTTCGAAGACAATGAGATGGCTCAAGGGGGAGAGTCTCTGCGTTCTGATGATCCTGCCGGTGAACAGGCCTTTCACCGATTCTCCCTTCTTCCAGGTGCTCCGGACGACGATGTATCCGCTGATTGCTCGCGGTTCTCTGCGGGCGGCGGCATTTTTCGGGTTCCAGTCGTATCGGCCGCTTCGACCAGCGGATATGTAGTATCTCTCTTGATCTGTTCTTTCGAGGGAGCCTCAGTGGTATCGACGGCCGACGCTCCTCCCGCTCCCGCGGAATCCACCGCCGCCGAATCCGAAGATGACGGTATTGTGACGAGGCTGTCGGCTGCTGCCCCGAGACTGTCCGCCGCTGCCGCTCCCAGGCTGTCCGCCGCTGCCCCGAGCCTGTCCGCCGCTGCCGGCGAAGTGGCGCTTGAATCGACAGAGGCCGTAGCCAACGCGGCGGCTTCCGCCCTGATCTCGTCCTTCGCCGCCGTGATCCTCGCGCTTTCGGCCACTGCAGAGTCAATATGCGCCTCGAGCTGATTCCTCAACGCTTCCTCGCCGAGCAGGCCGATCTCGTATACGGCTCCCCTCGCCTGTGGCGATACGGGATACTCCCTGGCGAGATGACTGAACGCCTCTACCGCCAGGGCGGTGTCCCCCTTCTCCACCCGGTAGATCCACCCGATCGCGTAGGCCGCCAGCGGCGCATAGCTCGTCTGAGAGAAGCTGTCTACGACCGCTCTGTAATTACCGAGCGCCAGGTCCGTCTCCCCGAGCTTTGTCAGCTGGATCTCCGCGGAAAGGAAGCGCTTCTCGGCCCGACCTTCCTCACCCTCGTTCTCCCCCGAGCTCTTCTGCAGCTCGATAAGCCTCTTGAGGCTGCTCGATCTCTGCAGCGCTACAGCGGCGTATTCGGAACTGGCCGATTCGTTACTGACCCTTGCATACGCCATCTGTGCCTTCTGGAGCGAGTAGAGCTTCTCGTGATATATCACACCGAGATGGAAATACGCTTCCGCCGAGTAATTCGACTTCGGAAACGACCCGGTGATAACATCGTATTCACGGATCGCGGCAGGGAGAGAATCCATGCAGACATAACTGGCTGCTCTGCCCAGCATGACCGCAGGCTTCTCCTTCGTCACAGATATTTCCTTGAGCAGACCGTCACAGTGCTCGAGCGCTTCAGTACATCTTCCGATCTTCGTGTAGCAGTTAGCCAGCGAGAGGGAAATTGTGTACTTCGTGTCCCAGTCCATGCCCTTTCCGAGCACGCTCTCGTACCCGGCCGCCGCATTGGCCCAGTCCTCCATCTGGAAATACAGGTCGGCGCTGCGCAGTGAAGCTCTTTCCTTGTGCTCCTTATTTCCCGATTCCTCGGCCACCACCGAGTAATACCTGCGCGCGCCTTCGTAATCCTCCCGCGCCAGGCTGATATCGCCCGCCCGGAATATCACGTCGAACCTCAGCTTGTGGTCCGGAAATGCCTCGAGAAAGCGTCCTGTATAGAGAAGAGCCTGATTGTACTCGCCCTTCGCGAAATTCGCCTTGGCCAGCCAGTAGATCGACTTGGAGACATACCCGCTCTCCGGGTAATTGGTCGTGAGCTCGACAAATTTGCGGATACCCTTATCGTATTCGCCCTGCCTGACGAGCGACTGCCCCATGAGAAAGATCGCATCGTCGACCCACCTGCTGTCCGGATAGTCCCTGATGATCTTGCCACACTTGATGATTACCTCGTCGTATTTCTCCTTGAGGCTCCTGTCTACCTCTTCGCCCTTGGCTTTCCTCGACTCTTCGGCTTCGCCGTAGATCTTCCGGGCATTGTACAGTGTATTGAAGTAGGCGCATGATCCCAGCATCACCGCAGCGGCCAGTACTGCGGCGATCGGGGCGATCGTCCTGACAGACAGTTTTTCTCTCACTTCCGGGTTCCCTGACTCAGGGGTGTGCCATTCGTTTGCGAATTATCAACTCTCTGTTACTATACAACTATATAATAGAGGAAAACCACTTTCCCTCAAGGAAAACTCCCTGCACCCTGCCGGTCAGCTCCTTACCGAGAAGAGGCGAATTGAACGATTTCGACCTGAGATTCTCCCTTTCGGGGGTCCAGCGCTCGTTCGGATCGATCAGAACCAGGTCCGCGGGCTCTCCCTCGGCCATCTTCCCTCCCGGCAACCCGAGCACATCGGCCGGCCTGCTCGTCATCAGGCGGATGAGGTCGATGAGTTCCAGTTCTCCCTTGCCTACAAGCTCGGTGTTGAGCTGGGCGAAGGATGTCTCCAGGCCGATCATTCCCGGCGGGGCCAGATCGAACTCCACCTGCTTGTCGATTGCCGTATGCGGGGCATGATCGGTCGCTATACAGTCGATTGTCCCGTCCCGCAGCGCGGCGAGCAGCGCGGCGATGTCCTTCTTTCCACGAAGGGGAGGATTGACCTTCAGGTTCCTGTCGTAATCCTCGAGCATCGACTCGTCGAGTGTGAGGTGATGCGGCGTCGCCTCGGCGGTGACCACTACGCCCCTCTTCTTCGCCTTCTTGATCAGGTCGACCGCTCCGGCGGTGGAGACATGGGCGATGTGAAGCATCGAGCCTGTCAGTTCAGCCAGCCTTATGTCCCTTGCGACCGCTATCTCTTCGGAAGCGGCGTGCGCCCCCTTCAACCCCAGCTTGGTCGACCAGTACGATTCGTTCATCTGCGACTCATTTGTCAGATAGGGATCCTCGCAGTGAGATATGATCACCAGGCCCTGCATCCCTGCGTATTCCAGAGCCGAACGCATCACCTGACTGTTGGTAATATATTTTCCGTCGTCGCTCAATGCGACCGCTCCGGCTTCCTTGAGGTGATGGTACTCGCAGATGTCGACCCCTTCGAGACCCTTCGTAACCGCGGCAATCACGTAGACCCGGCAGTTGCCCGAGTCAGCGGCGCGCTTGAGAACATGCTCGACGACGGTCGGATCGTCGATTACCGGGTCGGTATTGGCCATGCACACAATGGCTGTATATCCGCCTGCGGCGGCGGCGGCTGTCCCCGTCTCGATCGTCTCCTTGTCCTCGAAGCCGGGTTCCCTGAGGTGGGTATGGATATCGATAAATCCGGGAGCCAGCAGGAGCCCACCCGCCTCGAGAACGGGCAGATCAGTCTTTACCTGCTTCTGCCAGGTGATCTCCTCGATCAGCCCCTTGCGGATGAGGACCGAACCGGTCCTTATCCTTCCGGTGACAGGATCGGCGATCCTCGCCCCCGCGACCCAGAACTCTTTCCTGTCTTTCCAGTCTATCATCTCAGCTCCTTGCTCGGTTCGGGATACGGCCCTTTCAGCTCGCGACCTCTTCTTCCTCGGCTTTTCCCCCGGCCAGGAGGAAGAGGACCGACATTCTGACGGCAACGCCGTTCTCGACCTGTGGCAATATGACCGCCTGCGGTCCGTCGGCGACTTCCTGCGCTATTTCCACGCCTCTGTTCATCGGCCCGGGATGCATGACGATGCATCCATTCGGCGCGCGCTTGAGTACTTCCGGGCTGACCCCAAAGACCTCGAAATATTCCCTCGCGCTGGGGAAGAGCTTCGCCTGCTGTCTCTCGAGCTGGATCCTCAGGATGTTTATCGCATCGGCGTTCTCGATCGCTCTTGTCAGATCGTACTCGACCTTGACGCCGCCCTCACCGAGCTGCTCGATATGCATCGGCATCATGGTGGGCGGACCGCAGAGCGTTACCTTCGCCCCCATCTTCGTCAGGCCCCATATGTTCGAGCGGGCGACCCTGCTGTGCATGATGTCGCCTATGATTGTCACCCTCTTGCCGGTGAAAGTGCCCCACTTCTCACGCAGCGTCATCATATCGAGGAGCGCCTGCGTCGGATGGGCGTGCCCTCCGTCGCCGGCGTTTACTATCGACGCCTCGAGGAATTCCGAGGCAAATTTGTGCGCGCCCGAAAACCCGTGGCGCATCACGACGATATCGACCTTCATCGCCTGGATGTTCTCGAGCGTATCCCTCAGCGACTCGCCCTTTTTCACCGATGATGTGGCCTTTGAGAAATTGATTATGTCGGCGCTGAGCCTCTTCTCCGCGAGCTCGAAGCTCATCCTCGTCCTCGTGCTCGGCTCGTAGAACACATTGGCTATCGTCACTCCCCTCAGCGCCGGAACCTTCTTGATCTTCCTCTGAAGGACTTCCTTGAAATTATCCGCTGTGTCGAGAATCAACTTGATCTCCTGGGCGGAGAGGAATTCCAGTCCGAGAAGATCCTTTCTGGTGAACTGCACCTTTACCCTGCCTCCTTGTGAATTCTCTTCGTTCATGACACAGTCACTTTCCTGCGTTTTTCTTCGTGGATCCGGATTTGGCCCTGGTTTTGGCCGTGGCCCTGGTCCTGGTTTTGGGCGTGGTCCTGGTTTTGGACGTGGCGTTGGTTT
>JAUWMD010000074.1 GCA_030613345.1 Candidatus Krumholzibacteriota bacterium | reverse complement strand
TCAGTCTCGATTCGAGGGCATCCGTTACTTCGCCGAGGCGTACCTGGAGCATACCCGCCCTGAGGCGGTCGACGACGACGCTGACCTCGGGACGACCGTGCTCGAGGGATGTCTCGACATTGTACAGGTCCTCGATTCCCGAGAGCTTATCCCTGACCTGCCCGGCAAGAAGTGCAAGCGTCTCGAGGTCGTCCCCCCTGATCTCGATCACCACCGGAGCAGATTCCGCTCCCAGTATCGAACGAAGGGCTGTCTGGTCCTGCACTAGCCTTGATTCGACGCCCGGTATCATCGCGAGCGCCGCGCCTAGGCCGGACATGATCTCTCCGGATCTGAGGCTGTGCCCTTCGGCGAACTTGATCTTTACGACGGCGGTGTTTTCGTCCTGGAAGACGGAAGATTCGTCGCTGCCTATTCCGGTCACCGGCCCGGCCGTGCTGTACAGAGTCTCGATCGCGTCGCCGAAGGTTCCCTTGATCAGCTCCTCGAGTCCCCTGACCGTTCCATCGGTCCTCGTCAGGTCGGAGCCTTCGGGCAGCGTGATGTATATCGAGTATTCATCGGCATCCGCTTCGGGTATGAACTCGCTGCCCACTATGGGGAGGAGGAGGGCGGCCAGCGCCACGAGGGCGGCAGCCCCTGTGATGACAGCCCAGCGTCTCTCGAGCGCCTTCGTCAGGATGGCGCCGTACCTTTCGAACCGGACCGGCTTTGCCGCGGTCTCGGGCCTGCCGCTCCCGAGGAACCTGCTGGCCAGCATCGGGATTATCAGTATCGCGACGGCGAGGGAGGAGAGGAGGGCGAAGGCAACGGTCCACGCCTGGTCCTTGAAGAGCTCCCCGGCAGCGCCGTGCAGGTATACTATCGGGAGGAAGACGACGATCGTAGTTATCGTCGAAGCGGTGATCGCGCCGCTGACCTGCGATGTGCCAGTCGCAGCGGCCTCCCTGACGTTCATGCCCGATTCGATGTTGCGGACTATGTTCTCAACGACGACGATGGCGTTGTCGACGAGCATGCCGGCTCCGAGGGCGAGTCCTCCGAGCGTCATGATATTGAGAGAGAGCCCCTTGAAGTACATCAGGTTGAATGTCGCCACTATCGAGACCGGTATCGATATGCTGATGATCGCAGTAGTCCCGATGCGTCTGAGGAAGACGAAGAGTATCAGTATCGCGAGAAATATCCCGAGCAGCGCTGTCTGCCTCACCTCGCCGATAGACGAGTTGATGAACTGTCCCTGGTCCTGGATGACGACGAGCTCGTATCCGGGCAGCGCCTTTTCGATACGGTCGAGAGCGGCGATAAGGTTATCGCTCGCCTCGACGGTGTTGAACCGCATCTCCTTGTATATCGAGAGCCCGAGGCACCTCGTGCCGTTGAGCCTCACGATATTCTCCGGTTCCCTGTTGCTGAGCGATACTTCGGCCACGTCGCGCAGGTATACGGGTGCTTTCTCCGTTGATCCGTCATCGGTCGACATGCCCTCCGCGGAGAGCTGCTGTCCCTCGCCAGGCTCCTTCCAGGCGAGGATGATCTGCCTGATATCCTCGATCGATTCCATGACGGAGACACCCTTGATCAGGTACGATATGCCCATCTCGGTGACAGTGCCGCCCGAAGCCTCGACGTTGTAGTTTCTTATCGTCGCAGCGATGTCGTTGACCGAGAGGCCGTAGGCCTCGAGTTTGTAGGAATCTGTCTGTACGATCACTTCCTTGGTCTCGCCTCCCGAGATCTCGACCCCGGCGATTCCATCGATCCTGACCAGTTCGTTTCGTATGTAGTTCTCGGCGACCCTGCGGGGGATGTCCATATCGGTCACGTCGGGATTGACGAGAGCGACCATCATAACGGGATCGGAGTTCGGATTGTGCTGCGTGATCGTGATCTCGAGGTCGTCGTATCTCTGCCCGAAATCGGCCGCGGCCTTCTGAAGGTTGAGGAAGGCCTCGTCCATATCCATGTCCCAGCCGTACTCGACGGTGATACGTGCGGCGCCGACCCTGATTACAGAGGAGACCCCGGTGATCCCCTTCTGCGTGAAGATCAGATTCTCCATATCGTCGACGTACTGCTTTTCCATTTCCTCGGGGGGGCGTTCGCCGGCCTCTATCTCGACGAAGAGGCGGGGATTGTTCAGGTCGGGGAAGAGGTCTATTCCGAGGCGCTGGAACGAGATCCAGCCGAGCAGGATCACGCCGAGGACGATCATCGTCACGGTAACAGGATGGCTAACGGAAAAGTCCGATATCTTCCTCATCACCTCACGACCTTTACCTTCGACCTGTTCCTCAGCGTCTCGAACCCTCTGACGACGAGACGGTCGTTGATCTCGAGGCCGTCGAGCACTTCGATCCATTCGGGGTTCTCGAGGCCCGTGGTGATGATCCGCTCCTGCGCGGCGCCTTTCTGGACGATGAAGACGGTCTTGCCGCGCTGCTTGACCTGTATCACGTCCTTCGGTATAACGATCGTCGAATCTCTGCCCGCGACTACGATCTCGGCCTTGACGAACATACCCGGCCTGAGCATCAGGTCCGGATTGTCGATCTCGATCATTGCCTTGAACGACCTCGAAGCAGGATCGAGTGCGGGGGAGACCTGAGTAACCGTTCCAGAAAGCGTGTCGTCGGGGAGGGTGTAATTCATTATACGTACCTTCTGATCGGCGCCGGCGCGGCCGAGCTCCTTGCCGGGGAGGCTCACCTCGAGCTGGAGACTCGTGTACTCCTTGAGGCCGACTAGTTCGACTCCCTGTGCTACCTTGACTCCCCGCGTGTAGTAGGGGAGGCTTGTGATGACACCGTCGAACGGTGTGGTGATGTGTAGGTTTTCGAGGCGGATCTGGGCGTTCTCGTAGTCGTACCTCGCGTCTATGTAGGAGCGCTCGGCCTGGCTCAGCTCCAGTCGCGTGACTCCGCCTTTGTCGTAGAGAGATTTCTGCTGTTCGTATTCGAGACGCGCCGTTTCGAGTGTAAGTTTCTTCGCGTCGATCCGTATGTTGTTCTCTTCCTCGGGATTTACCAGGTGGATTATCCTGGTATCCTTCGAGACGATGTCCCCCAGCGCGAACGTCTTGCCCGTCCCGGGATTCTCGAGCAGGTTATACTCGCCTCTCACCTCGGCGCTGATCGTTACCTCCTTGGAGGCCTTCACCGTACCGGTCGCTGTCACGAATTCCTCGATCGAGCCGGGGGTGATCTCTTCGACCGATACGGGAACGGCGACCTCGACATCCATTCCCTCGTCCCCGCCTCCGCACGATGCGAATGCCAGCAGTGCGAATGATAACAGCGTGATTCTCTTCACTTCTTACTCCTTGTCATGATCTTCGGTCGTGAGAGTGACCACGGGCAGGTCGTTCTCGAAGTCCCACAATGATTGTATCTTCAGGTCGAGCAGCTGCAGCCTGTAGCTGATAAGGTCGTTGACCTCGCTCAGTCTCGCGCCTGAGAGTGACTGCCGGTAGTCGCCGAGCAGCTGGCTCGTAAGATCCCCGTTCTGAAATTTTTCGAGGTTGATCTCGTACGTCTTCTCGGCGCTCTCGACACGTCTGCGGGCGATCTCGATCTGTCGTACGAGGTTGTCTAGAGCTCGGCACGATTCGCGGATATCCATCGTTATCTCGTATCTCTCCTCTTCGAGCCGCAGCTTATTGCTCTCGAGGCTTATCTCGCTGGCGAGGATCGTGTTTTTCTTCTGTCCCCAGTCCCAGATCGGCACCTGAAAGGCGAGACTGGCCGACTGCTCGTCGTTCCGCTTGTCGTAAATATTGCTGAATTCCGGATTGGTTCCCGAGGATCCCCACCTGAGACTGAGGTCGCCCCGGAACTCGTTCACCGTCCCGGCCTTGACAACGCTGTTATATGCGTTGGCGATTGTGATTTCCTGCTCGCGAAGCTCCATCCTTGTCTCGAGCCCGTGCCTGACGGCGAAATCCATATCGATCCCGACGGGGCTGAATCCGATGTCGGTATCGATGTCGATATCGGCGTCGAGCGGCAGGCCTATAAGGTATTTGAAGCGGTCCAGGGCGTTCGCAAGGGAAACGCCTGTGTTGTTGTATGTAGACTCGCTGGTAAGCATATCTGTCTCAGCCTGTGTGAGGTCGTCGAGTTTTCCAATCCCGGCGTCGTACTTGTTCTTCATGATCCGGTGATTTTCCCGGTCGGTCTCCATCGCGTCGAGGTTGATCTCGAGCCTCATCTTGTCCGCGTAAAGACGGTAGAACTCGTTCATCACCGTTCTCTCGAGATTCAGTTTCGCTATTGCGAAACTGAGCTGGTTGCTTTCGTAGTCGAGCTCCAGCTCGCTCAGGTCCATCTTCAGCCTGTTATATGTAAAGAGGGGCTGGTCGAACTGGAGATAGAGCTCGTTACGGTAGTCCTGCGACGATTCTCCTCCTGTAGCCTCGCTGTAGGAATCCTGCCAGGAGAGGCGGTCGTTGAGCGAGAGCTCGCCGCCGGTCCACTTGATAGGCTGCCTGATCGAGAGCTCCCCGGCGATCCTCTTCGATTCGTACCTGTACCAGGTGGAGAAGAACTCATCGAACTGGTTGGTGTTGACGTACGAGATCGGACCGAGTACAAGCCCGAACTGTGTCTTGAGACCTGCCTCCTGGGCCTTCAGGCGCGCCTCGCTCGCCTCGAGACGATATCTCGTGTGCCTGATGTTGGGGCTGTTCTCCATCGCGATGGAGAGGGCATCGTCGAGCGACAGTATGTGCTGTGCCCGTGCCTCCGGTGCTGTCGCCAGACACAGAGCGACAAGCATAATGGCGGCGGCGAATCTCCGCGCCGCTCCGGAGATCCTCGATTCGGATACCATCGTAATCTTTCCTTTCTTGAATCTAGCGCCCTACCCACTTGACCGCGTCGGCGATCACGAACCGTGCCTCTGACTGGTTCGTCACCTCGAGCTTCGCCTCTCCCTTCGAGATGTAGTACGAGCCGAGGTAGTTCCATCCGTCTTCGGCGCTGTTGAGATCGAGTTCGGTCTCCTCGACGCCGTCATCGTGATATATCAGGAAGTGGACCTTTCCGTAATCGGTATCTTCGCCTCCACCTCTGTGTCTTCTCCAGGGCGAGGTTATCCTGCTGACATGATAATAGATGTCGTAGTGTCCGCTTTTCTCGAAAGAGGTAGTGAACGCTGCTTTAAGGTCGCCGCTGCCTCCCGATATGAAGTGGGCCGAACGGACCTGGCTGCCGTAGAATTTTGTGTCGATGGTCGGCTGCCATTTGTTTGTCTCTCCGCCCCAGAAACGCATGCCGACATACTTCACGTCTTCTTCACTCGCGCTGCGGGGGATGAGCCTCTTGAGCAGGCTTCTGGACGAACCAGATGAGAATGTGAATCCGGGATCCTCGTTGTCTACGACCGTCTCGCCCTTTATGACGAGATCGACCGGCTCATCGAGCAGTCTTTCGCCGTCGAAAGGTGTGACTTTCTTTTTTTCCTCCAGGTCCTCGGGCAGATCGATCTGCAGGACAGCGGGGAGGTTGCGTGATACGAGGGTTTTGATCTGAAGCGATGACGGCTGGAATCCCAGGGCGAACCCGAGTTCTCTGGTCTCACCAGCCGGCACCGATACGTACCTGCTGTAATCCTCACCCATCGTCATCGTGGCCGTCATCATCCGTCTCATCCCGAATCCTCTGCCGCCGCTCACATTGAGGTCCATCTGTTTGAAGGTGAACTCGATAAGTCCATCGGCATCCTCGTTGTTGGTAACGCTGAAACGGACCTGGAATTTCTCGCGCTCTCCATCGATGAACTTGAAGATTTTTACGGGAGAAATCGTGAATCCGGGAATAGAGATGTCGTCGTACCAGCCCTCCGCAATCGCTGAAAGGTCGATGCCGAATTTATCCCTTAGGGAAGAGACGAAGATCTCACCGGGTATGTTGTCGTACTCGTATTTCTTGAACAGCTCAGAGAAGATCGCGTCGAGATCGTCACGGTCGGCAGCGCTCTCCAGCATCCTGAAGAGGAAGCTTCCTTTCAGCTTGAGGGCGTAATGCGACATCTTGCGGTATTCGGGATCGAGGATGAGATCGCGAAGGCTCATCTCGGTCAGCTTGAGGTTGACTCGCTCCTCGAGCGTCATCCCCCAGCGCATCCTGCTCCAGCCCATCGTGTTGTCTTCGAGTTTCGACGCGTACCATGATTCGAGGGCCATTCCCAGCCAGGGCATCTCCTTCGAATCGATCCCGCCGCGAAACGCGAGCATGTTGGGGAAAACGTTATACGATGGTGACCTCAGGAACGGGTCCTCGGCATCCCAGTTCGCCCTTCCGAAACGCCCGGTCAGTGTCGCGTTTACAAATACGGCGAACATTCCCGCCTGGGTCTCCATCTTCGAGACATCCTCGTTGCTTCGTTCGAGCCGGCGTTCGTTCCTGCGCTCCATCCTCCTGAAATCGGCGCTTCTCAGCGTCACCCCCCTTTCAGGGATGAGCACGATCTCCGGCTGGACCGTCTCCTGGTAGACCGACCATGCGTGATGGAACGCCGAGTAATGGACCGGGACCTCGACTATCGAGAACCTGGGGAAGGGATACTCGAGGTTGAGATTGTTTTCGTATGTCTGCCTGAGATCCCTGATCATCGCCTCGAGGGTGTCTCCGACCTCGGTCATGTGCGCTGACCAGTAATCGTGGTTCTTGCCGTAGTAGATATTGTATTCGACAGAATCTACGACTGCGGTCTGCCTCTCGAATCCGGCTATTGCAAGGGAGATCGCCGGGAGGCGGTTCTCTGGCCTGAAGCTGAATTTCCCCGGATAGTCATTCGATGACGCCCCCTGCGACACGGCTGTCAGGCCGGGAGTGGTCGTGACGTCGAGTGAGAAATCGACGAAATCATGTCTTCGCTCGAGTGGCCTCGACGGGATGAATCCAGGTCCCGCAGCGGGGTACCACATCGTCTCCGGCGTGAGCAGTACGTAGGAGGGGTGGATGTAAGAGTATCTCCTGCCGATATTGAAGAAGATGATCCTGTTCATGTCTTTGAGCGTTTCACTGTCTATGTCGGTATAGAGGGCATTTTCGTTTATTATCCCTCTCCATCTTATATGGAATGAATCCTCGGCACCGGCGGCGAGATGCTTTACAGGAACGATTGTCAGTATATGTTCGTTACGTTCGTACTTCAGGTCCCCGGAAGGACCGGTTACCTCTCGTACGGCCAGTCCCGGGTTGAGGCTGAATATGTATGAGCCGAGCGGGGCGCCGGTCTCGTTCCGCACGGCTATCTCCGCTGTGGCGTCGATCAGCCCGCCCTCGTGCCTGAGATCAATAGCGCAGGAGAGGGGCGTCGCTGTCGGTTTCTCCGCCGCGGCCTCCGAGGCGGCAAGGACCCTCTCGCGCAGGCGTTTCGCGTTCCCGTCCCTGCCGGTGTATACGACTATCAGCAGTACGGCGAGCGCCGCGCAGGTCAGGCCGGAGATGCGCGCCAGCCCGGTCATAACCCTCGACTGGGGGAGCCTGCGGATCATCACTATCGTCATGGAAATGAACGAGAGGCCGAGCAGGAGATAGATCGACCGCTGAACGAGCATGTGCGTGACATCGGCGAAACCGGTGAACTGCGAGTAGACCAGAGGAACGTTGAAGGCGATGTAGTCAAAGACGTTGTGGACCTTCGGGCCGAGGTAGAAGAGGGTCATCCCGATATATCCGAGAAGTACTATGAATGTCACTGCCTGGTTGCGGATCGTCACCATCATGAAGAAGGCGAATCCGAGGATGAAGATCAGAGTCGGGATACTGACGACGAGCGGATATATGACGTAGGCGATCCCGGCGAATGTCGTCTCTGCAAAGAAGACGTTAAAGACGAGGCCTATCAGCAGGATCACGGTATTGAGCAGGAGGAACATCAGCATGATCCCGGCCGTCTTGCCGATGACGTAATCTGTGTTCGTCATCGAGCGCATGTAAACGACCTCGGTCGTATCGAGTTTCTTGTCCCTCTTGAGGAAGTCAGAGGCGAGAAAGACCGCGATGATCGCCTGCGCCGTGTTCAGCAGGAGTATGTTCATGTAGGGTATAGTCGTCGGCACTCCCTGGAATGCCCACGGCGAATGTGTGACGTTTGAGAGGGCCCCGAAATCAAAGAAGCCGATGACCGCTACGGAGAGGATCGAGAATATCCGGAAGAACCAGCTCCTCCACAGTGTTTTCGCCTCGAATCTCGCCACTGTGAGGATGTTGTAGATAGATATCATTTCAACAGCCTTTCATCGGACGGTGGGTATCGGGGCTCGACCGCGGGTCTCTCAGTTCTCGGGCTGGTTCTCCATGAAATAGACGTACGCATGCTCGAGATCAGGCTCTACCTCCTCGCCGGGCCATCTGCCTGTATCGTCTGCCACGACGTGGACCTCCCATCCGTCGTCGGCGGGAACGGTCGATATCACGGGGAAGGTCGTCTTTATCTCCTCGAGCTCGCTGTCCAGCGCGCGTATCTTCCACGCCCGCCCGCGGGCCTTCTCGATAAGCCCGTCGGGGGAGCCGCGGAAAACAACTCGGCCGCGGTCTAGCAGCGCCATGTTGTGGCAGGTGCTCGATATGTCGCCGACGATATGTGTCGAGAGGATGATGGCGATGTCTTTCTGGCCCATATCGGCGAGCAGGTTCCTGAACCTGATCCGCTCCTCGGGATCGAGACCGGTCGTCGGTTCGTCGACGACTATGATCTTCGGCTCTCCGATCAGCGCCTGGGCGATCCCCAGCCTGCGCTTCATCCCCCCGGAGAGCTTGTTGGCGAGCCGGTCGCGCACGTCGTATAGTCCGACCTGTTCGAGCATCTCGCCGACCGCCTTTGTCCGCTTCTTCGCTTCCTTCAGGCCTGCGAGGCGCGTCACGTAATCGAGGAATTCCCATGTAGTGAGTTTGGAGAAGAACCTGAACTCCTGCGGGAGGTATCCGAGCATCGACCTGATCTCGCGCCGGTTCTTCTGCAGGTCGAGGTCGTTCACCCTGACGCTGCCGCCGGTCGGCTTCATCAGCGTGACGAGGATCCTCATCAGTGTTGTTTTTCCCGCGCCGTTCGGCCCGAGCAGACCGAACATCCCGCTCCCTATCTCGAGATCCACTCCGGCGAGAGCGGTCGTGCCGCCCTTGTATGTCATGCTCAATCCCTCGACCGATATGTTCATTTTCGCCCCTCCCGGCGCCGAAGATATATTTCGTACGCCTCCGGTCCTCTTATAGTTTCAGTCAATCGTCAGCGAGCTTCGGTTACAGAAAAAATCGGCAAAACATGCCGGATGCGCAGTTTATAACATCGATGCGGCCCGCTCAACACAAAAGGGTCCGTCAGGTTCCCTTCAGGGAGCGGATCTTGAGGCATATATCCATCGCGCGGACAGCCCGGTCGATCTTCCTGAAGACGGGCACCCCGGCCCGCTCCATCATCTCGACCGCCGGGTCGTAGATCGCGCCTTCATTGAGGCAGACGACCATCGGCTTGTCCGTTGAGCGGAAGAGCCTGATTATCGTGTTCGGATGGGAGGATTCCCGGTTGATGTCTTCCCCGTGGCCCGGCCCGGCGGGGAGATTCTCCTGAAACGGGGTCGAGGCGACGTTCGATACGATGACGCAGTCGACATTGTCGTCCGCCAGGACCGCCTCTATGCACTTCCCGTATTTCTCCGTCGTGATCGCCGGTGTGGCGTCGATCGGGTTGTTGACATCTATGAACCCGGTGGGGAGGAGCTCGCCGAGGAGCTCGACCGTCTTCTCCGAGAATACGGACAGCTCCATCGATCCGAGCCTGTCGGCCGCCACCGAGCATTCGTAGCCTGCGTCGCTCGATATTGCGACGCGGTTTCCCGCTCTCCGCCGTCCCTCGAGCAGGGTGAGGACCTTCATCGCGTCCTCCATCTCCTCGAGGGAATCGGCGACATAGACCCCCGCATCGCGCAGGAGCCGCTCGAGTACGGCGTAGTCGCCGGCCATCGCGGCGGTGTGAGACGCGACGGCCGCGGCGCCCTCGGCGGTCCGTCCGGCCTTGTAGAGGATGATGCTGCGGCCCGATGAGACGATATTTCGGGCGAGCCCGAGGAACCGCTCGCCCTCCCAGGCGCGGAAACCCTCTATATATATGCAGAACACGTCGATATCTGGATCACCTGATATGTTTTCGAGATGATCGGTGATAGTGAGGTCTATCTGGTTGCCGACAGTTATCATATAGCGCGGCTGCAGGAACGACGTCTGCGTGTTGAGCAGGGTGACGAGCCAGGCGCCGCTCTGACTGATGACGGCGCTGCGCCTTGC
>JAUWMD010000276.1 GCA_030613345.1 Candidatus Krumholzibacteriota bacterium | reverse complement strand
GGGCTCGCGTACAGGATCGTTCCGATCGACCTCATGATCATCAGCGAATATATCTACAAGAAGTACGATATCGAGGCGTACGACAACGGGGCGAGCCTTTACAGGAAAGCCGACCATACCTCGAACATCGGCCGCGTCGCCCTGGAGAAGAACATATCCAATGTCTATTCGTTCAGGGCGGGCTACGAATATGTCGACTATCCGATGGACAGGTGGATCAAGCTGCCGAGGAACATCGACACATCGAGGATCACCGCAGGTTTCGATGCCTACGTGGGCGGATGGAACGTCGCCATGCACCTCGAGTACGGCCTCGGAAAGCAGGAGAAGTCCAGCGCCGAACGGCAGCGGCTCGGAGCTGTCATGTGGTTCACGAAGTACATTAACTGATATGAGTAACTATTATTTGACAGATGTGTTATAATTGATTGGCTAAAAATTGGCTATTAACAGGTGTTCTGAAAGATTGATGAAGGAGGTGAGATTCTCGAGATAAAAGGTACGAAGGCTAAATTCCCCTGTTACGTATTATTTGATACAGCGGTTAATGGAGGTGGCTTACATGAGAATTATCAGCTGTTGTATCGCTCTGATGCTTCTTCTCACAGGGTCTGCCAGCGCCCAGTGGACGGTGGAGTATGAGAGAGGAAAGCTCGATCATTACTACGGGATCGCATTCCCGTCCGCCAGCGTCGGCTACATCGTCGGCGGCGGCGGCATCATCCTGAAAACGACCGATGGCGGAAGCACATGGGTCGATCAGCTCTTGCCGGTCCCCGATTCGTTCTTCGACGTCTTTTTCCACGATGAGAATACCGGCTGGGCCGTCGGCGACAACGGTGCGATCGTCTATACGACCGACGGCGGCACGAACTGGATCGAGCATTCGCAGAGCAAAGTCCTCACGACGGCGGATCTCAACACGGTCTACTTCGTGGGCGGTTATGGCTGGACCGGAGGTGACTCGGAGGACATCTTCCGCACGACCGACGGCGGAACGACCTGGTACCTCGTCGAGGCGCTTGTCGGCACCTCGGAGGTCGAGGGAATCAGCTTCGTCGACACTCTCGTCGGTTACGCGGCGGTAGATGGCGACGGCATCATCTATTCGACCGACGGCGGTCTCAACTGGACCGCTGCCGTCGTCAACCTCGGCCCCTATTCCTACACGAAGTCCGACATCGAAGAGATCTTCACGGTCGATGACACGCTTGCGGTGGCAACGGGCTGGGGATCGATGGTCGGCCCGCAGCCTACGATCGTCCTCGTTTCCAGGGACGCCGGGAAGACATGGAACTGTCCCGACCCCACCTATTCGTGGAACTCGTACGCTTATGGGCTCGGCATCACCAAGTTCGATGACGGCGAGATCGTCATCGTCGGTGGAGGATCGGGCTTCGCCGGCTTGAACGTCCACGGCAGCGCCGACCTGACTACATGGTCGAGGGTGAAGGAATTCTACGGCGACTACCTGCGGGATTGCGCGGTCCTTCCGGGTACGAACACGATCATGGCGGTCGGCGCCAATGGGACTATCGGCACATCGACCGACAGGGGTCAGACCTGGTCGTTCAATTTCAACCCGGACTTTGGATTCGCCGGCATCAAGGCGATGGCGAAGGACGGAGGGACGACATTTGCAGTCGGAACAAAGGGTCTCTTCATGAAGAAGGAAGTGGCCGGCGACTGGGTGCCGACGCTTGCGTCGCCCAATGGGTTCACACCGATACTCCAGGATGTCTGGTATGTGGATGGAGTCATCTACATCAGCGGCCAGTACGATTATCTCGCAAAATCGGTCGATATGGGCGCTACCTGGACCCAGCTTTCGCATTCGGCCGCATTGTCCGACGGGATCTACAAGATGCACTGGTTCGACGCTCTCAACGGCCTGCTCGTCGGGGAGTATGACGGCGACGACGCGATCTACACGACGAGCACCGGCGGCGTGACACGGACGCTGATCTGGCATAACGTGAAGAGCTACCAGTTCAACAGCGTGCATTTCGCACCCGGTCAGGACCAAAATGGCGTCATCGGCGGTGACAACATCGGCCTGTACTACACGGTCAACGGCGGACTGACATGGACCGAAAGCGTCGAGGATGTCGTGTCGACCACAGACGACATCGAGGAAGTCTTCATGGTCAACCAGCTCGAGGCCTGGGCCGTCGGCGACAACGGTACCATCGTCAAGTCGACAGACGGCGGTAAGAACTGGTTCCAGCAGCCGTCGTGGACGACCACGATCGAGCTGATGGATGTCGAATTCAACACTCTGAACAGGCATGGCTGGATCTCGGGCAACGACCAGACGGCTCGCCACAGCAAGGACGGTGGCGTTACCTGGATCGATCTTGCTCCCGTTCTCGGGTCGCCAACCGACGACATAGACTGCATCTACATGCAGAGCGCGACGTCCAAGCTGTACATCGGCGCTGACCACTGCATGATCCAGTACTGGGACAACTCGCAGACAGGTGACACGCCGATCAGCCTGCCGTTCGCTCTCAACCAGAACTATCCCAACCCCTTCAACCCGTCGACGACGATCAGTTTCACGCTCGACAGGGACGGCTTCGTATCGCTGAACGTGTACGATGTGGCCGGAAGGGTCGTTGCGACGATTCTGAACAAGACGATGGCGGCCGGCAGTTACGATGTCGGATTCAACGCGAAAAGTCTCTCTTCGGGCGTCTACTTCTACAAGCTGAATACAGCCGACCAGGAGATGACGAGGAAGATGATCCTTCTGCGGTAATACCCGATACCGCGTGCAATACGAGGGGGCGGTTCCTGCCCGCCCCCTCTTTCTCAAATCAAGGTGACAGAGGGCGACGGGCATACATACATCCTGCGCATACCAGACCGATTCGTTGCATCCTGAAAGCCTGGAATTACAAGGTTAATAAGTTGTACAAATATGTGAAGTAGTCAGTAAACGCTCATTCGTCAGAACACTGAAGAGGAGGATTCTTGAGCATGAAATGGACGATTGCAGTTTTGGCGCTCGCGCTGGCCGTTACGGCGGCTATGCTGCCCGCCGCCGCCGCTGCCGTTGACGGTCCCGGCGAACCGCTGCGGCTGATGAGACGGCCCGACATTCACAACGGTACGATAGCTTTTGTCTGGCAGGGCGATCTC
>JAUWMD010000171.1 GCA_030613345.1 Candidatus Krumholzibacteriota bacterium | reverse complement strand
TGGATACCATCGAACGCCGGGTATATCTTCTCGTTCGGGAATCTGCTCGCGAGGGGCATGAACTCTCTATCGTACTATGCGGTCGAAACAACAGGGATACCACCCTTTTTCGCCCCGATCCATAGCCCGGCGATATAAAGGTATTCCGTGCCCGAGTTGGCCGGCCACTGCGCAGAAGGAAACTCGGCCGTCGGCCAGCGCGAGCTGGGGTACGACCCGAAGCCGCCCCAGTTGCATACATGCATCTGGAGGTTTCCGACATTATGTATGCCGGTACCGTCGAACACCCAGATCTGATCGAGCTGCTTGAGTTTGTCGCTCCATTCCCCGTCTTTTTCCCTGGCAGAAGCCGGAGAGTGAAACAGGGAGATCATAGTTGCAGCAAGAGCGATCAGCATGCATCCCTTGCGTATCATCGTTGGGACCTCCAATACCTCTCACAGATTCTCTTAGAACTCGAATCCGAAGCCTATGCGCCACTGTCTGTGCGTTGCCCAGATCGTAGGATCGTTCACCGGCGTGAAATCGTCGAGACCGTCCTCGTCAAGATCCTGGAGGTACGCTCCTCCGAAGTTACCCGTCTCGGTGAGATAGGAACCGCCGTCCATCCTGGCGTTGACCATGGCGGGGCCGGCGAAGGGAGCCGTACCGAAGGGCAGGAGCACGTCCTCGTCGAGCAAGTTCCTGCCCTCGAAGAACAGCGTCAGCTCTTGTCCGTATATATTGAACTTCTTTCTTCCCTGAAGGTTGATAACATGTGTCTGGTCGAGCCTCAGCGAGTTCTCATCCAGCGGGTCCTGCCGCCTGGCATACCTGTCGTACGGCGTCCAGGGCAGTCCGCTTCCGAACGAGTAAACGACCGTGGCACCCCATTTGTTCTCGTCCTGCAACCTGAGCGTAACGTTCAGCGTGTGGCGCTGATCCCAGTCAAGGGGCATCTCCTGCGTAGGCAGGTGGGACAGCCCCTGGGCCGTGACGCCGAAGTTAGCGTCGGAGGCGACACCGTCGGCGAACGACCACGTGTAGGCGATCTCGCCGCCGATGTGGTGGCTGAGGCGCTTGTTGACCGAGATCTCCATTCCTCGCGAGCTTGCATATGTCCTGTTGATATAGCGATAGCCCTGGATGCCGAGATCCTCGTCGGTGACCCTGGTCGACGAGATCAGTCCGTAGATATCCTTGTTGAACACAACGAAGTTCGCCGCGACCGTCTCGGTGAACTGGTGCGATACGCCGGCCTGGTACGAGACGGTGAGCTCCTCGTCGAGATCGGGGTTGCCGAGGACTCCGGCCCCGGAGACCATGTCCTGCGTGCGGAACAGGTAGGTCCTGCTCGGCCACTGTGTGAACCTTCCGTAATGGAAGTGAAACTTGTCCCTGTCCGTGAGCGGAAACGCGAAGCCGAGACGCGGGCTGATCTGGAACTTGTACTTTTCGACGCTGGGATCGATCTCCGACGAGTTGATCAGGATCTCGGCGTCGTTTCCCGGCGAGAAGAAATCGAATCTCATCCCCGCGTTTACTACCATTCCCTGGTACTCCCACTTGTCCTGGACATAGAAGGATGCCTCGGGATTGAAGTTATGGAATATATTCGCGCTCGTTCCGATCATGTAGCTGCCGTCCTCCAGACGCCTCACGCTGCCCGGAGAGTTGATCGCCCTGTCCTCGAGATCGTTGTATATGAACTGTATTCCTGTCTTGAACACATGCCCCATCCATTGCTGGGACGTAATGTCTGCCTTCAGCGTGTAGATGACCGAGGAGCGGTCCTGGTAGAACGGATAATCGTAACAGTCGACAAAGTACGGATATTCCGGATCAGTGTACCAGCGCGCGTCGCTCACGCCGCCGACCAGGTACACGCCGCTTGGCAGTATCATCGGCTTTCCCGCCACGTCAAATGCCTGCGGGTCCTTCATCTCACCCGTCACGGGATCGATAACCGATACGGTCCTGTCGAATTGCGTACGGCTGAGGTTGATCATGTACAGCACGTTGTCGTTGATGTTGTGGTTCAGCGCCACCTTGAGGTTGAGGTTGTTGCTGACACCGACGTTGGTCCGCTCGGCCGAGTTGAAGTATACGTAACTCGAGTCGTCCCTGAAGTAGCTGAACTTCGAGTCGGGATTCTGGAATCCCTCGAAGAGAACCTTGTTTTGTATATCTTCGTCTCCGTCGGCGTTAAATACCTTCTCTTCCCAGATGATCTCGGTCTCTTCGCCGTAGATATTATCCACCAGTCTCGCGTAGAAGTTGTCGTACCTGATTATGAAAGAGCCTGCTTCCGGGTTGTCCGGATCGCGCACCTTCGTGTAGATCGTGATCGGGTAGATCGAACGGCGCCTCCCCTCTTCGGTGCCGGGATAGAAATCTACCCTCATCGCCGCGAGCTCCGTCTCGGACATCTCGATCCATGGACCGTGATAGACCGAGACGTACTGGCCGAAGGCCCTCGCGTCTTCAGCCTGGCTTTCGCGGCTGGGCCGCAGAGCCGTAAACCTGTAGATCTTCTGAGTGTATCCCTCTATGTTCCAGTTGTGCAGATATGCATGGGAGCGGGAGTGCGAGTAGATCGCCTCACCGATCACCTTCATCCCCGGCTTGACCTTCCAGGCGAGCTTTCCCTGGATGTTGTACGACTCTGACTGCCTCTGCGCGAAGCTCATGTAATTAGCCAGCGATGAACCGGCCATATGATTGCTTCTGTTCCAGATCCCCCAGTTTTCACCGTCCGTTGCAGTAAACTCGCCCGACATGTAGAATGTGAGGTTCCTGAGCCCGGTAGGCCCGCCGAAACCGAGACTGAACCTGTCATAGTTGGTATATGTCTTGTCCTTGCGGCCGAAATCGTCAGTCATGTACCGGACCTGCCCCTCGAAGGTCCGTCCGCCCTCTCTCGTGCTGATGTTTACGATGGCCGACTGCGCGTTTCCGTACTCGGCGTCCATACCACCGGTGATGACCTGGCTGTCGTCGGTACCGAGCATACCTACCGATATCATGCCGCCTCCGAGAGGATCGTCCACCGGAACGCCGTCGATCTGAAACTGGACCTCACTGCCACGCCCGCCACGGACATGCAGCTCGTCGCCGGTCTTGATGATGCCACCTTTCAGCGCGAGAGCCTCGACGACATCGTCTACGGGGAGTTCCTCGAGCTCGTCCCTCGATACCGTGTGCGCTACTGAGGAGCTCTTGACATCGATCTGGACATGTTCGGCCTCGACGACGATCTCCTGCGTTTTACCCACGATCTGCTCTTTGAGCTTGAAGTCGATCCTCGTCGTCTGGCTGGCATTGACGCCGATGCCGGTCTTCTCACCCGGCTTGTATCCCATCATCATTACCTTGATCGTATACGTGCCGACGGGAATTCCGAGGATCGTGAACGTTCCGTCGGTCATGGTCATTCCACCCATGTTGGTCCCGACGATCACTACGTTGGCATAGGGAAGGGGACTGCCGGTTGCTGCTTCCGTCACTCTGCCGCTGAGCCTTCCCGACTGCGCCATGGCGGATTGCGCAGCCACGAGGATTATCAGGGCGGGAAGCACAATCGGAAACA
The DNA here is from genome assembly GCA_030613345.1 of Candidatus Krumholzibacteriota bacterium. GTDB lineage: Bacteria > Krumholzibacteriota > Krumholzibacteriia > Krumholzibacteriales > Krumholzibacteriaceae > JAUWCL01. The sequence continues at coordinate 2,261 of JAUWMD010000171.1, read as the reverse complement.
GCCTGAAACGAGAGCGGGCTTTCATGTCAATCTCCTTGTACTTGCCTGTAGCATCTAAACTTGTATATACGGACCCGTCCCGGAGCATACCGATAGCATGCCGGGGCGGAAGCAGGTGTGGGGTTTCAAACTCTCCTCTAATTCCTCACGGATAATATAATTATCCCTCCTCACAGTGTCAATCAAATTGCCCTCCCATGGCGGAAAAAGGGGAGCGATTCCCCATCATCCCTCCCGGAACGGCCCGGAAAGAACGACAACTCCTTGCGAAAACAGGCCATAAACTGAACATTGTCACCTTATCACGACAAACTTGCCGGTCGTTGCCGGAAGGTACGGGCAGCCGAGTACGGGAAGAATCAGGCGGGGTCTCCGTCGCAGCCCTGCGGAGTGAGTATGATTGAATATATCCGGAGGAAGCCGGTCAGTCAAATCCTATTGCCGGGATTCTCTCGCCTCGACCATGTCCTTGATCTTCATCAGGCGGATCTGCGTGCTGCGCTCCGCCTCGCTGAGCTTGCTCTCGATCGATCGGATCTGGTCCTCGAGGTCGGGAATGAGGATATATTCGAGGGCGTTCACCCTGCGGCGCGTCTTCTCCAGTTCGTCGGCGAGCTTGAACAGCCCATCCTCCGAGGCCGCCAGGTCGAGCAGCTCCTGGAAGTTGTCCCGAAGCTTTTCGAACGCCACGTCGAGCTCGGGTGAGGTGCCCTGCAGGCTGTACGCGGGAACGCGGTCGGGGATAGTGAACGTGAACCTGGGAATCCTGACGTTCATCTCGCTGCGCATGCCCGTCTCGAGCTTGCCCGCCATCGTCGTCAGCGAGAGGGCGTCCTCGAGCCACTGCCTTCCGGTGACTGATCGCCCTTTGAGGTAGTGCATCGATATCTCCATGAAGATCTTCTCGAGGCGGCGGCGCAGTTCGGACGTGTCGCGGGCGAGCGCGATGAAGTTCTTCATCAGTTTCTCCTGCTTGTTCTTCAGGAGCTTGTGTCCCCGACGGGCAAGCTCGCGCCTGCGCCGCAGGCGCAGCAACATCATCCTGTTCGGGTTGACCTTCCTCTTCACTCGACGCCTTCTTTCTGTGCGGCGTCACCGGCCGCGGCGGCCGGCGCCTCTTCATCGTCCCCCTTCCGGGGAAGGTACTTCTCTATCATGTCGTCCTTGATCCTCTTGATCTCGGACTTCGGGATCATCGTAAGCAGGTCCCAGCCGATCGACAGGGTCTCCTCGATCGTGCGGTTCTCGTCAAGCGCCTGCCTGATGAAACGGTCCTCGAACTTCTCGCCCATCTTCATGAACGCCCTGTCGGTGTCGGTCAGTGCGGCTTCGCCGAGCACCACGGCGAGCTCCTCGATCTCCTTGCTCCTCGCATAGGAGGAGAAGAGCTGGTTCGCTATATGCGGATGGTCCTCGCGCGTCCTGCCCTCGCCGATACCCTTGTCCCGCAGCCTCGAGAGGCTCGGCAGGACGTTGATCGGCGGATAGATCCCCTTGCGGTGCAGCACACGGTCGAGGATCACCTGTCCCTCGGTGATGTACCCCGTAAGGTCGGGTATCGGATGCGTCTTGTCGTCGTCGGGCATCGAGAGGACGGGGATCTGGGTGATCGATCCCGGAAGCACCTCTCCCTTCTTCTCGCCCTTGAGCAGGCCGGCCCGCTCATAGATCGTCGCAAGATCTGTGTAGAGATAACCGGGATAGCCGCGCCTGCCGGGGATCTCCTTCCTCGCAACCGAAACCTCGCGGAGCGCCTCGCAGTAATTCGTCATATCGGTCAGGATGACGAGCACGTGCATCCCCCTCTCGAAGGCGAGGTACTCGGCGGCCGTCAGCGCGGCGCGCGGCGTCGCGATACGCTCGATCGTCGGATCGTTTGCAAGATTGATGAAGAGGACCACCCTCTCCATCGCGCCTGTCTCCTGGAAATCGCGGATGAAGTAGTTCGCCTCCTCGAAGGTGATGCCCATAGCGGCGAAGACGATGGCAAATGCCGCCTCCCTTCCGGGGACGGTCGCCTGCCTGGCGATCTGCGCGGCGAGCTCGGAGTGCGGAAGGCCGAAGCCCGAGAAGATCGGGAGTTTCTGCCCGCGCACGAGTGTATTGAGGCCGTCGATCGCCGATATTCCGGTCTGGATGAACTCCTGCGGATAGACGCGCGCGTACGGGTTGATCGGGGCGCCGTTGATGTCGAGCTTCTTCTCGGGAATTATCGCAGGGCCGTCGTCGATCGGCATGCCCAGCCCGTTGAAGATCCTCCC
>JAUWMD010000160.1 GCA_030613345.1 Candidatus Krumholzibacteriota bacterium | reverse complement strand
TCATCGAGGTCTTGCTCCGTACTTCCCTGTGGTACGACCTCTTCAGGACGTCGCCGCCGTACATCGAAAGGGCCGTCGCGGAAAGGCCGTCAGCGTATTTCCTGAAGACGTCGCTGACCTTGCGGGCCGTGGGACTGTCTACGTAAACTTCCGTTCCCGGCGGTATCGTCCCGTTGTCGGTGAAAAGATCGAGCGCCGCGATCACTTCCTGCGTCCTTCCGAGCGTAAAGGCAGGGATCAGGACGTCACCGCCCGATCTGAGGGCGGAGCCTACCGTCCTGCCGAACTCTCCATACCTCGCCTGGAGGTCACTCCGTTCGATATCCCTTATCCTGCCGCCGTATGTCGATTCCACGACGACGTAATCTGCCGCGGACGGATTCTCCAGGGGCGGGAGGAGTATCGCCCCGCCCGAACCGAGATCGCCCGAGAAGACGATCCTCGACGTTTTGTGTCCCGTATCGATCTCCACCTCGGCGAATGCGGCGCCGAGCAGGTGCTGCGCCTGCTTAAACACGAAACTCACCGTGCCGATTGTTTTTTTCTCCCCCAAGGGAACGGGCATCAGCGACGCGAGCGCGCTGTCGAAATCGTCTTTTCTTACCCTGTCGCGGTCGAAGCTCCTCGACATCTTCAGCATTATCGGCACGAGCTCCGCCGTTTCCGGTGTGCAGTAGACCTCGCCGTCGAACCCGGCGGCGAAAAGCTCCGGTATCTTCCCGCAGTGATCGGAATGCGCGTGGGTAAGGATCATGAAGGAAACGGCCGAAGGATCATCTGGCAGTATCCCGTCCCCGGCGTCACCGAACGCTCCGCAATCTACGAGGAACGATACGCCTCCGCCCGACACGAGCATGCACGAACCGCCTACCTCACGGGCCCCGCCGAGAAATGTCACGTTTACTCCCTCGCCCCCACCCCAGGGACGGAGTAAGTAGATCGCGGCGACCGCAAGAGCGATCGCTGCGACGATGGTTATCGGCCTGCGCCAGCCTCTCATCTCCCCGTTTCCTCCTCACGCGCCAGCTTCCACCGGGCAGCGTTCCACGTATCGCCAGACTGTGTCGGGTTGGGCCTGTAGTTCTCGAGCGCCGCCGGCATCACGTCGAGCTGGGTCACCCAGAGAAGTGGGATGACCGGCAGCTCCTCGGCTAGGATGCGCGCGACTTTATCATAGATCTTTTTCCGTTCCTCGAAACCGACCGTCGCGCTTCCCTCGGAGAGAAGGCGGGTCAATTCCCCATCCCTGAATCTCGAGTTGTTCTGTCCCTTCGGCGGAATGAAATCGCTCGAGTAGCTCCCCTCTTTCGTCGATGGGTCGGGAGGCGTAAGGAATGCGTAGAGGGCCAGGTCGAACCGCCCCCTCTTCAGCACTCCGCGGTCGTCCCAGCTGGCGAAAAGAACGGTCGGATGATAGTTCCTGATCTTCAGATCGATACCGACTTCGGCGAGCTGCTTCTGCAGCACGACCTGGGTCCTTTCCCTGCTCGTCCTTCCCGCCGTGGAGGTTATCTCGATCTCGAGCCTCTCACCGCCTCGTTCCCTTATGCCGTCGCCGTCGGTATCCTTCCAGCCGGATTCGGCGAGGAGTCGCCGCGCCTCCGGCGGGTCGTACCCGAGCATCCTGCTCCCGTAGTCATTGTAATAAGGTGAGCCGGGATGCTCGTCGCTGTACGCCGGTATCCATACACCGCCGTAGATCTTCTCCGATATCTCTTCCCTGTCTATCGCGACGGCGATCGCCTTCCTCACCCTCCTGTCCGCCAGTATTGCGTTCTCGCAGTTGACGTCGAGATGCTCGTTGAAGAGGGCGGGATTCCTGTAGACTCTGGTTCCCGCCAGGCCGTCCGCCAGGGCAAGCAGCTCGTCCGGCGCGTTGTCGATTCCCATGACCGAACCTGTTTCGAGCTGCATGAGGAGCGCGTTCCCGTCGGGAACAAATTTGATGACGATCTCATCGAGGAAGGGGCCGTCTCCGTAATAATCGCCGTTGGCCTTGACGGTAATATGCGAACCGGAAACCCACTCGTGGAATATGAAAGGACCCGAGCCGACCGGTGCCGTGTGGAAAGGGTGCGCCTGGAATCCCTCGCCGAGCGCATCCGAGAGAAGATGCTCGGGAAGGACCGACTCGTCGTAGAAACAGTCGCCGGCGAAGTTCGCATATACCTCGGAGAGCCTGAAGATCACCGTGTACGGGCCTGGAGTCTCTACGCTCTCGACGATATCCCACCCCTGCCTCGTCTCGACGTTGATGTCGGGATGGGTCATCACGCGGTACGAGAACTCCACGTCCTTCGAGGTCACCGGTGTGCCGTCATGCCATAGTGCGTCTTTCCTGAGATGATAGGTGTAAACGAGATAGTCGGCCGAGATACCCCCGTTCTCCACTGTGGGAATCTCGGTGATCAGGTCGGGCACGAGCCGCATCGAGTCGTCGTGCTTGACGAACTTGCTGAACAACAGGTTGCATACGTAGACGACGGCGACCATGCTGTTGACGGCCTCGTTGAGGATCTCAGGCTCCTGCTGCATCCCGATGACGAGCCGCCCGCCACCCGCGGGCCCGTTCGATATGTCCCCGCCGTCTTCACCGCCGCATCCGCAATATGTTATCAATAATGCTGCTACTACGACCGATGCGATCGCTTTCCGCAGGCGCGGCATATTATTCTCCTTCCGGATTGACTGACGTTGTTTTTCTATCGAGTCCGCCCGACCCATGGACGGAGTTATCCGGCAGGTTTTATTGCATTTAGCATGCCAGAGGGTAGTATGGCCCGGCAGCCGGCGGGTCGCTCAGTCGAATATTCTCACGAATTTCTCCAGGGGCAGCCTCTCGGGCCTCTGTGTCTCCGATTCCTTCTGCCATTCGGTGAGGTCCGGATCGACTTCAGCGGCATGTTTCCCGACGATGACAAGAGTGATGACCGTCTCGTCTCCGTCGAGACCGAGCGCCGCCTTGACCTTCTCCCCGTCGAACCCGGCTATCGGATGGGCGACGAGGCCGAGTTCCACGGCCCTGAGAATGAGCAGCGCCGTGGCCATGCCCGTGTCGAAGAGGTAGTACTCCTTTCCCGCTACGACGCAGTCGTCCTCGACCTTCGAATGGACGGCGATTATCATCGATCCCTTCTTCGCCCACTCGTTCCCCTTAGCCAGCGCGGCGCGCACCTCGTCGAGCTTCGCACCGCCCGCTACGAACTCGTACCTCCATGGCTGCTTGTTGTAGCATGACGCCGACAGCGAGGCGCACCGGGCCAGCTCCTCGATCGTCTCCCTGTCTATAGAGACAGGTTTGAGCGAGCGCCAGGCCCTACGCGATTCGATTGCTTCCTTCACATCCATCAGAAGCCCTCCTTTGCTGCGGGAAAACGGGATCTCGACGATCAGATATATGCGTGCAATCCGCCGAGGAAAAGATTACCGAGGAAGCTGAACAGGATGATCACCAGTCCGATTATCGCGGCTATGGCAAATCTTTTACCTCTCCATCTGCCCCGCGCGTTCTGGTGGAGGACAAGGGTATAGTAGAGCGCGATGACCAGTGCGCCGGTCTCCTTCGGATCCCAGCTCCAGAATCTGCCCCAGGCGTTCCTCGCCCATATCGCACCGGCGAAGATAGCGCCGATGAAGAAGAGCGGATACCCGAATCGGATTGCCCTTGATATAAGCTCCTCGAGGACATCTTTCGAGGGCAGTACGCGGCCGCCCCTCTCCTTCTCCCCCCTTATCAGGTACAAAGACCCCGCGCCGGCGGCAACCAGAAACGCTCCCTCGGAGATGGCGGCGAGTGTCACGTGGATGTAGAACCAGTAGCTCTGAAGCGCCGGCATCAGCTGCTTCGACACTTCGTTGGGCAGCATAGCAGCTATCACCATGATTATTATCAGCCCTGGTGCGACTATCACGCCGAGCGACATCTTGCGGTAGCGCGCGAGGAAAATGACAAACGAGAGGGCGATCACCCAGGCCATCACCACGGCATACTCGTACATCGTCGCGAACGGTGGATGAGTGCTTATCCACCATCTCGCCGCAAGCCCGGCCGTGTTGAAGATGAGTCCTCCAGAGAAGAGGACCGACGCGGCGATTCCCACCCTCCTGCTGCCCGACGCGGCGTGGACGGCGAACAGCACGAACGAGCCGAGGTACAGCCAGAAGGCGTACCAGAACAGCGTTATGTCGGCTGTTCCACTCAATTCGCACTCTCCCTTTCGAACGCTCCCGTGATCTCTCTTTCAATCTTCTCGAGCTGATCGGCGAAACTGACCTTCCATCTGGCAGTCACTCCATTGACGGTCAGTTTTGTTCCGTCGATACTGCCGTGTACCACCCTGTAGTCGAACATGTAGAGCAGGAGAAGGCCCACCTCTCCCAGTATCATACCCGCCATGAACAGAGGTGCGCCCGGGTTTCTGCTGAATTCCAGCCCTGTATAGTATACAGGCTCGATATCCTCGAACTTTATCGAATCGAGCCGTTTGAACTTCGTCCCGAAATCGGGAAACAGCAGGAAGGTCCATCCCGACATGCGCCCCCCGGGGCCATCGAGAATAATCTCGAGAGCCGGGTTGTTCATCGCACCGCTGACCGATCTCGGCCCTCCCTCGGTCATCCGGAAATCGGGCAGGAACCTCCCAGCTGTCACCGTCAGCTCAGTGCCGGGAACCGGTTCGGTCGAGTCTGGTGTCAGCGTCAGCATCACCGGTGCCACGGTATCCGGCGGGAACACCATGATGCGGGCCCATTCGAACTCGTCCTCGGCCAGATAGTACGAGCTCTGGTAGACGCTCGTCCCCTCGTACCGCAGGGGATGGTTCACCTCGATCTCGGCCGCCGCGACCGTGGCTCCCGAGCTGTCCAGGACCGTCACCGTGGTAATATAATCACTGACCTGCATCCTTCCCGTCATCAGCATCCTGAATCCATCTATCCTCAGCGTCGTCCCATCGCCGTAGAAGGGAAGCGTGTCTCCCCTCTTCCCGAACAGGATCTCGCTGCTGCCCATCCTGCTCCCGACGACTCCGCCGATCGTGATCACGAGGAGCCCGGCGTGAAATATAAAATTGCCGAGATGGCGCCATCGCCCGCTCGTCGCGGCGAACATTACCGATTCCCCGTCCCTCCTCGACGCAAAACCGTAGCCTCTGGATTTGAAAGTCTTCTTCACGATCCCGAGTATCCCGCCGACCGCCTCGCCCGATACGGAGGCGGGACGGCCAAACTTCTTCCCGTAATAAGCCACCGGGTCCCTGTCGTCCTTCCAGTCAGCCGCCTCGCCGAGAGGTATCTCGAATCCGGGGCGACCGGGCCGTAATCCGGGACGGTCCCGGCCCTCCTGCGCCGATTTCGGCGGCACCGTCACACGGAAGCTCTTGGAGATCATCCCCTTCCACCTCGTGGCAAGGCACAGGAGAAGAACGATGAAGAAGAGTGCCAGCACACCGCTGAACCAGAATGAATGGAACGGATCGTAGAGTTTCAGGGCCTCGATCCATGACAGGGCAGTATCGCCCCATCGCTGCCTGAAGAACGCCCTCCGGTACGGCAGGTCGGGCGGAAAGAATTCGGTCATGATCCATCCGGCGGCACAGGCACCGAGCAGGATCGATATGGTCACGACAGCGGTCCTCTGGCTGATCAGGTGACCCCTGCCGCGCTTTTTCTCCCGCCTCTTCCCGTTTCCTTCATCCATACGACCGATTGTATTCGAAGAATCATTCCTTGTCAGTATCTTAAGTGTGCTTTTGTGCTTTACCGGCATCGAGGAGCCTGCAGCGTTAATTGCCCTTTTGATGCCGGCCCATCGAATCAGTGTCGTACCGGCAACGATTATATTGTCGATACTGTGATGACCGCTTGAATATACTGGTCACGCAAGAATATCTGTAATTAGCAGGCCGAAACTTTTGATGATCGGAAAAAGGGGGAAGCGACTTTTAAATCGCTTCACCCCTTTTTCTCTCTGCTCCTGCCGGTTCGGGTGCTCCTGGATTTCAACGCCGGAAATTATCAGGGGGGAAATAATCCTCGAAATAGTCCTGACAAATCCCCCACAGACTTCTCAAAGAAACACCGATATTTCTCGATATTTTCAAAGAATTCCGAAGATTTTACTTGACGCGTATTTCAGCCCCTTTTTCAGAAAGTC
>JAUWMD010000206.1 GCA_030613345.1 Candidatus Krumholzibacteriota bacterium | reverse complement strand
CTTGAATCTGCGAGGTGGAAGAGCTGATGGGCGGCGTAATTTACAGAGTGCTCGGTGCTGCCGGTCTCGTCCTGATCGTCATCGGAGGGATCTTCTACGGGATCTTCTACACGAGTGGATGGCCGGCTTTTCTCCCTCTCTTGTTGGGGCTGGCACTCACCGTCGCGGCTTTTGCCGGCGGATACCGTTCGGAGAAATCGGAAGGATCGAGGCGAACCGCACGATTCGGAATAGGCGCCGGCCTCTCGGTCATAGCGGTCGCCGCGATATTGATATTCCTCCAGACCCTGTCATACAGGCATACTGCGATCATCGATCTGACCAGCAACCGGCGTTTCTCGCTGGCCTCCCAGACACAGAAGGTCCTCAATGGTCTGGAATCCCCGGTGCATCTGACCGGTTTCTACAAGCAGACGAGCCAGGACAGGGTCGTGCTGCAAGACCTGCTCGAGAGTTATTCGGCGCACAACCCGGCCGTGACCTTCATCTTCATCGATCCGGACAGGGAGCCCGTCATCGCGCGCAATTACAGTATCACCCGGACCGGCGTGCTCTATGTCGAATCGGGGCAGGCGCGCGAAAAGCTCGAGAACCCTGACGAGGAGCGGCTGACCAATGCCATCGTCAAGGTGACTTCCGGCAGGGTGAAAACGGTCTGTTTTCTCACCGGCCACGGCGAAAAATCAGTCTACGAGACGGGGCCCCACGGTATCAGCGCTTTTATGGAAGCTCTTCAGACCGAGAACTTCGAGGTACGCGATCTCGTCGCTCTAAGCGCCGAGCAGATACCGGAGGAGTGTGATATCCTCGTCGCCGCCGGTCCTGAGAAAGACATAGTCAAACATGAGCAGAACATAATCCTGGACTACCTGACCTCCGGCGGACGCGCCCTCTTCCTCGTCGATCCGATGACAGAGATCGCCAACATCGAAGGAATACTCGCCGCCTACGGGATACTTCTCGGTAATGATGTGATCGTCGACAGGCAGGGGAAGCTCCTGGCCGGGAATTTTCTCACCCCGGTGGTTAACAGTTACGGCAAGCATCCCATAACAGACGACTTCCGGCATTTCACATTCTTCCCTCAGGCGCGGTCTGTCATCGCTTTGCAAGATACTCCTCCATCACTCAAGGTAACGGTCCTCGGCAGGACAAACGAGGGCGCCTATTCCGAAACCGATATGGCAACGCTTCTCGAGGGACAGACGCAGTATGAGCCCTCCGATGATGCAAAAGGGCCGATCGACATCGCAGTCGCCTCGACCATGGGGTTCAGCGCTGATTCCGTGTCCACGGTTATTGAATCCCGCGTTGTTGTTTTCGGCGACAGCGATTTCGCCGGGAACTCAAACCTCCGTCTTTCCGGAAACAGGGACCTGCTGCTCAACACCGTCCACTGGCTCGCCGAGGCGGAGGACATGATCGCGATCAGGCCGACCGATGACCTCCAGCAACCCGTCCTGCTGACGGCTACGCAGGGGCGTTTCGTCTTCTGGATCCCCGTCGTCGCCCTGCCCGCACTGGTATTGCTCGCCGGAGCGGCTATCCTCACGTGGAGAAAGAGAACCGTCCGGTAGTGGAGGTCCCGATATGAAGGCTCGCAGCCTCATCATCCTGATCACCGTTCTCGTCCTTGTGGCCGGGTATTTCTTCCTCTTCGAGGAAAGACAACGCCGTGACGCGGTCGATGAAAAGTGGGCCTCTCGGAGGCTCCTGCCTTATGGCCCTCTCGACATCGATGCCGTCTCCTTTATCAATCCATACGGCGAGACGATCATGTGGGAAAGGGATGGTGGCGAATGGTTGATAACATTTCCCGTTACCGATATCGGTCAAAAGAGTACTATCGACTTGTTCCTCGGCCAGATCGCTCCCGGGCAGAAGCTCGAGGAGTTCTCCAACGTGGACGACCTTTCCCAGTACGGGCTCTCCCCACCCTACGCCACCGTCATCCTCGAGAGCGAAAAGTACGGAAGGACCGATACCCTGCATGTCGGCGAGAAGACTCCCACGAGCTTCAGGTCTTACGGGACGCGCGGCTCGTCCGGGGCCGTCGTGGTGACCCGTGAGCTCGCCCACAATGTGATGCAGAAAAGGCTCTATCACCTGAGGGACAAGAACTTCATGGCCACTACCGGCGGGAAGATCACATCGTTCTCCATCGTCTCAGGCAAGGACCTTCTCGCCTTCCATCGATCGGGAAGCTCCTGGAAAGTTGCAGGTTCGACGCTGACAGTCGACCGCAATGTCATCGAGCCCTGGGTCTCCGGACTCGCCAACGCACTTGTATACGAATTCGCCGACGAGAATCTGTCGGATACCCTTTCGTTCGGGATCGGAGATCCTCAAAGGTCGGCCGTCCTGATAACCGCCGATGGGGAATCGATCCGGATATCTTTCGGCAGGCGTAAGAATTCCCTCGTTCCGGCTATCAGGTCGGGGCGCGGAAAAGTGATGATGATAGAGGCCACATTCCTCGACGCATTCCACTGGACGGACGACCGCCTCATCGTCATGAGCCTCTCCCTCGTCAAGCCTGGAAATGTCGCCGCCCTCCAGTGGGAGACCCCCGATACTATCGCCTCGTGGAGAATGGAGAACGGCGTGTGGATAACGCGCGGAGACGACCCCACACCCGTCGATCAGGAAGCGGTCAAGTATCTGCTGATGTATCTGCGATCCGCGGCCTACAAAAGTCTGGTGACAGACCGCGAACTTGTATCCGCAGCGAGGCCGGACGTCATAATCACCCTCGGCAATAGTTCCGGCGATGTGCTCGATATCATATCGTTCTACCGCTTCGAAGACGGGACCGCCGGGAGCATCTCGATCTCCGGTGGAAACGCCGGCCGTATCAGCGAGGGAATGCTCGCGGAGATCCACCGGGCATACTCGGCGATTCTCAGGCATTAGACCGGGACAACTGCAGTATCACCTTTTGTGATATTCTGCTATATTTAATACGTGATGAACGATTGTGGCAGAAAGATATCGAGAAGGGATTTTCTGTCCCGCACGGCTGGAATGATAGCGGCGGGCTCCGCCCTTGGAGGCGCGGCATTTGCTGATGACGGCGGACCGCATCCGGCGGAGTACTGGGAAAAGCTCGAGGACGGCCGCGTCAGATGCACCCTCTGTCCCAACCGGTGCAGGATCTCCGACGGCGGGCGAGGCGCATGCAGGGTCAGGGAGAACCGCGGCGGGATCCTCTATTCTCTCTCGTGGGGAAGGCCGTGCGCCCTTCACGTCGATCCGATAGAGAAGAAGCCATTTTACCACTTTCTGCCCGGCTCCATCTCCCTCTCTATGTCGACGGTGGGATGCAACATGACATGCCGATTCTGCCAGAACTGGCAGATCTCGCAGTCCTCTCCCGAGGACATCGATACTGAGAACGTGAGTCCGGGATTCTTCGCGAAAAAGGCCGTGCTGGAGGGCGCTTCTTCCATAGCGTTCACCTACGGGGAGCCGGTCGTCTTTATCGAATACGCAATGGACATAGCGGCAGCGGCCAGGGAATCAGGCTTGAAGAGCGTGGTCGTCACCAACGGATATCTCGAGCGGGAACCTCTCGCCGACCTCTGCTCGACGGTCGACGCGATCAAGATCGATCTAAAGGCCTTCGAGGACGGATACTACAGGAAGATATGCGGAGCCAGGCTCGACCCCGTACTGCGCTCCCTCGCGGAGATCAAATCCCGCGGCGTATGGCTCGAGATCGTCTACCTCATGGTACCGACGCTCAACGACGACGCGGAGACGATCGGCAGGATGGCGGCCTGGATAGAGGCCGAGCTCGGACCGGACGTTCCGGTCCATTTCTCGAGGTTCCATCCCGCCTACCAGCTTTCCGACCTCCCCCCCACACCAGTCTCTTCGCTCGAGGCGGCAAGGAAAAGCTGCCTCGACGCCGGATTGAACTACGTCTATATCGGCAACGTAGCCGGTCACGAGGCCGGCTCTACATTCTGCCGCTCATGCTCGAAGAAGATCATTGACAGGTCCGGGTATACAATACGCTCCATCGAGATGGACGGAGACAGGTGCCGGTTCTGCGGAACCGTCCAGCCCGGAGTGTGGAGGAAAGATTCATGACGATACGCGCGGCGACCGGAGGGCTGGTATTTCTGCTGACTCTTGCTGCGGCCGGCAAGGATGGCGCCGGCCTGAAAGGAAGCGACATGGCACAGTCGATTCGGAGGCCGGCCGTTGCCGGACAGTTCTACTCTTCCGACCCGGAAACGCTGCGCAGGGAGATAGAGGAATACATCGACGAGGCTGATCCTCCTGCCCAGGAGGGCGACATATTCGCCCTCATATCTCCGCACGCCGGATACTTGTATTCCGGGCTTGTAGCGGCATGGGGCTATTCGCTCCTCGATGAGGGCCAGTTCGAGACTGTCGTTGTTATCTCTCCCTGCCACGTCGAGCACTTTCGTTTCGCCTCGATCTACGACGGCGACGCCTACGCGACTCCACTCGGCCTGGTGGAGATCGATAAAGAGCTCTCCAGGGAGATCGCCTCTCGCAGCGACCTCGTGAAAATCGGCCCGGACGGTCACGGAACGGGGCCACGCGGAAGGGGCGAGCACTCGCTCGAGGTACAGATCCCCTTCCTGCAGGTAGCACTGGGGGATTTCAGGATCGTGCCGATAGTGATGGGTGATCAGTCCGCCGATATAGTGAACGGACTCGGAGAGGCCCTCTCGGAGGCTCTCAATGGCCGCAACGTGCTTATCGTCGCCAGTACCGATCTGTCCCATTTCCATGACGACGCCTCGGCGAGAAAACTCGATGGCGAATTCATCGAGAAACTCGAGGCCTTCGACGCGGCGGGCCTCATG
>JAUWMD010000286.1 GCA_030613345.1 Candidatus Krumholzibacteriota bacterium | reverse complement strand
AATGAGGCCGGCCCGTTAGGCGGCGGGATCTACTGCAAGGGCTCTGCGCCCGTCATCGAGGACTGCGAGATCTCCGGCAACTCGGCGAGGGACTCGGGGGGCGGAGTGGCATCGATCAATTCGTCCCACCCAGTTATCAGGCGCTGTTTGATCTCGGGCAATTCCGCGACCGGGGATTCGGGGGGGGGCGGCTACGTGATCATGGGCGCGGCGACCGTCGAGGACTGCGTGGTGACAGGCAATACCGCCGATTACAGCGGGGGCGGGTTGTACAGCGGGGTGAGCGCCACGCTGACCGTTGCCGGGACGGTCATCGCCGGAAACAGCTCGGTGAACATAGGCGGGGGCGTCTACAGCACGGCCGGGATGACGATGTCGTACTGCACGGTCGTCGACAACTACACGGGGCAATACGGCGCCGGAGTCGAGGTCTTCCAGGGCCAGGACAATCATATAGACAACACGATCGTGGCGTTCAACAGGAACGCCGAGGGCATCTTCACGATATCGGGCGACATCGACTTAGTCTGCTCCGATGTCTACAGTAACGAGGGCGGGAACTACGGCGGCGCCACCGCCGATATGACCGGTGCCCTGAACATCTCGGAAGACCCTCTCTTCTGCGACCCGGCGGGCGGTGACTATTATCTCGATGCAGACTCGCCCGTGTTGACGCCGCCCGATCAGTCCTGCGGCGATATCATGGGGGCGCTCGGTGTGCGCTGCGGCGACTCGGCCGACCTGCTCTTCTCGTCGGTGGTATTCGATACGATGTCGGCCGAGACCGGCGGGACGATACATGCCGCCGCGGTGGTGCGCAACGACGGCCCGGCGGGAGCCGGCGCCTTCAGGGTCGATTTTTACAGCGATCTGGACGATCCGCCGGCGCCAGGGACGGAAGGGAACTTCTTCGAGACGGTAGACAGCCTCCCGTCCGGGGACTCGACGGCCGTAGCCTTCGATATCTCGAGCCGTTCGGCGGGCATGTGGCGCTCCTGGCTGATGATAGATACCGGCCAGCAGGTGCCCGAGTACAACAGGGATAACAACACGGCCGGGCCCTGCACGATAATATGGACCTATCCGGGAGGGATTGCGCCGGACAGGTCGAAACTGAGAGAGATCAGTCCCAACCCGTTCGGCGACGAAACGAAGATCGTCTACGATCTCGACCGCCGCACCGCCGCGGAGATATCGATCTACGACCTCGCAGGCAGGCGGCTGAAGATCTGGAAGATCCCGCCCGCCGGGCCGGGCAGGTTCACATTGAACTGGAACGGAACGACAGACGAGGGACGCCAGGTCTCCTCGGGAGTCTATTTCCTCAGGTTCAGGGTGGACGGTGTGGTCGAGCAGAGCAAGAAGATCGTAAGGATCAGGTAGCCCGCCGGCGAGAAGTGATCATCTCCCCGATTTTTTCTTCAGCCTTTCCATCAGAGCCTTGTGCTGGTACTGGACGTACAACTCGGTCTCCGGCTTTTTCGTGATCCTGCGGATCGTTACAGACATCTCTCCGGCGTTGAACCAGTACGTCTTGTAGGCCATCTCTCTCGTACCGTCGGGGGAGGTCGGCTCGACGCCGTATTTCTCCACGAGCTGATCGCGGAGAGTTTCGAGCTGCGAGTAGGTGGTGCGCTTGTAGTAGAAGATGACCTCGATCAGCCGGTCCTCGAAGAAGGTCAGACGGGACATCTCGATCTCCCTCGATCTGTAGGGAGTACCAGTCACGGCGATCATCGTTCCTCTCCGATTGCCCTGGGGGTTGGGGATCTCGGTCCAGGCGATGGACAGCCCGACACGCTCCTTGAATCCGTCGAATGTCTCTCCGAGGTAGAATCCCTCGAGCTCTTCCTCCAGAACGATGTCCTCGCCTCCCGAGCAGGAGACGAGGAGGACGAGAACGAGGGATGTGATTACTGCGCCGGACGTCCGTTTCAGTTTATGCTGCTTCAGGGCTGCTCACCCCTTCTTCGTCGTCCTTAGAACGGAACAGTGTATAAAGACCGCCGATGCCCACCGTCATCATGATGCCGGACTGTATCCAGGTCTTCGGCGGAATGGCTCCCTTGGTCGATGCGACGAAGACCGGCATCGCGACTGACAATACTATGAGAATGAAGTAGATGATTATCATGACCCTTCTCGCCTTGGCCCTTGTCTGCTCCGTGTCCACTGCGAACACCTTGTTGTAGAGGATCAGGAGGAACATCGTAAGAACGCCCATTGCGGCGAAGATGAGCCAGAAGGTACGGAGCTGCGACCCGACGCCGGCCTGGCCGACGAGCGGCTTGAGAAAGGCCACGTACATCTCGCCGCCGACATTAGAGCCGACGAGCGACCCGATCACCCCGTAGAGGAAGGCGTACCCCATGTATACCGCCTTCTTGTCCTGCGGCGCGACGAGACCGATGAAGGAGTAGTATTTCGGATGGCAGGTCATCTCGCCGATCGAGAAGACGGCGATACCGAGGATGAAGATCCATGCGTGCTGCGACGAGGCGAGGAAAAGGAACCCGATCGACCCGATGAGGATCCCAGCGACCATCGTAGGCAGCGGTTTCCTGTTTTTTACGACCATGTTGACGAAGATCTGCAACAGCACGATCGTACCTGCGTTGACCACCGTGACGTGCTCCGGCCCGAACTTGTAGTTGAGGCCGATGCTGGCGAAGAAGTTGTTGATCGGGGTCGGATCGATAAAGTCACGCAGGTACCAGAGTACCGTTCCGAAGTTCTGGAAGTAGAGGATCCAGAAGCACGAGTAGACGAAGATGAGGAGCATGAACCGCGCGTCTGACAGGACCATGAGCGCGCCGGACATCACTTCCTTGAACGACTTGGTGCTCTTGGGCTTCGGGGGATCCTTGTAGAGGAAGATCGCAGGGAAGAACATGAACGCGCAGTAGATCGAGCTGAAGATAAAGACCATTCTCCAGTCGAAATTCCAGCGGACGAGACCGGCTACGATGGG
>JAUWMD010000047.1 GCA_030613345.1 Candidatus Krumholzibacteriota bacterium | reverse complement strand
TGGAGGGGTTGCTCCGCGACGTGTCGAGGATATTCCATGGGAACAGGGATGACTGAAAAAACGGGATCGAACAACAATCAGGATAAAAATAATACTGCCGATAAGTGTCTCGATACGGCTGATTCACCCGGCGCGGATCTCAAAGGGGCGGCTCTCGGTCTCGGCCGCGAGGTGATCGCCATCGAGATCGAAGGTCTCGAGGAGCTCCACCGCTCGACAGGTCCGCAGTTCGGCGAGGCTGTCGAGCTGCTCCTCGGCTGCAACGGCAAGGTGATCGTCTGCGGCATCGGCAAGTCGGGGCTCGTCGCCCGGAAGATTGCCGCGACGCTGAGCAGCACCGGCACCCCGGCGGTCTTTCTCCACTCCGTCGAGGCGGCCCACGGCGACATGGGTATGGTCGAAGAGAACGATATCTTCCTCGCGGTGAGCAAGAGCGGGGGAGATGAAGAGTTCTCCAAGCTCCTGCCCTATCTCCGGGCGATCGGCGTGAAGATGATCGCCATTACAGGCAATCCCGAATCGAAGCTCGCGAAGGAGAGCGATGTCGTCCTCCTGATCCCGGCAGGCAAGGAAGCCTGCCCGATGGACATCGTGCCGACGACGAGCACGACCGTATCTATGGTGCTCGGAGATGCGCTCGCCGTGGCGGCCTTCAGGAAGAGGAATTTCGGGAAGGAAGATTTCGCCCGCCTGCATCCGAGCGGCGTGCTCGGCAGGCGACTGATCCTGACCGTCGGCGAGCTGATGCACCGCGGTGACCAGGTCCCCGCGGTCGGCCTGGAGACACCCCTGAGAGACGCCCTGATCGAGATAGTTGACAAGCATCTCGGATGCACGGCCGTTACAGACAGCGACGGTATCCTCAAAGGGATCATTACGGACGGCGATCTCAAGAGGATCATGATAAAGAATCCCGACGCGCTCGGGCTCCCGGTATCGGGCCTGATGACAAAGTCTCCACTCACCACCGGTGCCGGGGTTCTCGCAGTAGAGGCGCTCGAGCAAATGGAGATGAATCCAAAGGGACCGATCACCCATTTCTTCGTCGTAGACGATGAGGGGAAGCTCGAGGGCCTGATCCACATCCACGACATCCTGCGTGCCGGGCTGAAGTAGTACTTTAAGGACCCCGCCCCGAACAATTGGATAAGATGTCCGATTCTATCTTCAGGATATGGTCCATAGCACGCTATGAGGCGAAGGTCATCATGCGCGGGTGGACCTTCCGCACAGCCTTTCTGCTGCCGCTCGCATTCCTCGCGGTGTTCCTGCTCAGCAGTGTATTCCATAACATGCATGCCATATCCCTGATCATGGGCTTTTACAGCAATCACACTACAACTCCATGGATCATGACGATCCTGTATTCTGTCTATTCCGGGATAGTTCTCGCGGCGGTCGCAACAAATTCCGCGTGGCTGGAATGGAAGCTCATAACGCTCGATGGAGCGAGGGTCCGACCCTGGACGAACGTAGATTACGCGATCGGAAAACTGGTGGGGCAGTTCATCCCCTTCCTGATCATGACGGTCTCGGTAATGGTCTTCGTGATCGGGATCAACTTTTTCAGCCTGGAGATGACCGTCTTTACTGCAGGATACCTGTTGTATCCACTGATAATCTGGGTGCCGGCCTTCTTTTTCATCGCCGGTCTGTCGATGTTCGTCTCGAGGATTGTGCGAAATCAGATGGTTTCCCTGCTGATAGTGACGGCGTCGGTGCTTTTCTCTGTCGCGATGGCTGACAGGTATTTCCATCTCTTTGACATAACGGCGTTCCGATTGCCGCTCCTCTACTCGAGCATAACGGGATTTTCATTCCCCGAGCTCATAGCGTGGCAACGTCTTCTCTATCTCACTGCGGGGCTGGTACTCGTCGGTTTGACCGCGATTACCTCGCGTCGACCCCCCGGCAGACGTCTGACGCCTGTGGCAGCATCGGTGGTCACCGCTGTTCTTCTGTCGATCTCCATCTATGCAGGAATACAGTATGCCGATTACTTTTTGACAGGAGAAGAACTCAGGGAAAATATAAGAGAGGCAAGCTCCCTCCTTCGCCCCGTTCCCAGGATCGTACCCCTTGATTATGACATCTCGGTCGATCAGGAGGGTCGTGCGATCGACTGCGTTGTCCGCGTGGTCCTGGAAAACCGGTCAGGATCGCCTGTTGACAGGTACATCCTGACCCTCAATCCCGGATTAAATGTGTCCGATGTTACCTCTCCTTCAGGAGAGATCGGTTTCGAGCGTAGACTCCACATCCTCGAAGTTTATCCTCCAGAGTCCCTGCAGACCGGCGGGAAGGATACTATCGAAGTCAGATATGATGGGATCGTGGAATGCCGGGCGATGTTCAGCGACCTGCCCGAACGGATCCATTCAGCGACCTTGTCTTTTCGTGACATTTTCAAAATGCCTTTTACCGGGCAGGGTATTTTCAGGGTACCGAGAGACCTCGCGCCTCTGCGCTACGATTACATGCTTCTCGTCCCTGAGGCCATGTGGTATCCCGTCCCCGGACTTCCGTACGATCCGCGATATCCCGAAGACGATCACGTGGATTTTTCCGGATTCCGGATAAATGTCAATCCTCGAGCGGGACTGAAGGCAATCTCACAGGGGATGAGGTCCATCGGCGAAGACGGAAGCTGCCGGTTCGAGCCAGAATATCCTCTTAAGGGCATAACCCTGGCGATCGGGGAATTCATAACCAGGACGATCGAGATAGATTCGCTGGAGTACTCTCTCTGGTCGACTCCGGGCAGCGAAAATCTGATAGGTATGATGGAAAGTGCCTCGGATACACTGCCGGATCTGATCGCGTACAACCGGGACAAGTTCGAATACTCACTCGGCCTCACTTATCCTTTCAGAAGATTCACAGTCCTGGAAGTTCCCGCTTCGTTCTGGCCTTTCAATCGACCCCTTCGGGAAACGGGATCCGGATTCGTTCAGCCCGAGATCATCCTCGTTTGTGAGAGAGGTTCGATCCTCGGGCTGTCATCGCTTCCGGTCTCGCTCGGTCACAACAGGAAATATGCGGAAAAAAGGAAAAGATCTCTCGAGGAAATCAACAGGCGTTCGATAAGCTTTTATCTCAAGAATTCGCTCTACGGGCTGTGTTCGGACAACAGGAACAATATTTTTCCGATGTATTACAGGCAAGTGACCGGCATCGCGACATCGCGGTATCCTTACCTCGGACTGCTTTTCGAGCACATGGCGGGAGAGAACGTGCTTAACCGGGAACGACGCAGAGATTTTTCATCCGACGGCTTCACCGACGGAGAGCGCGCAAGCCAGATGATCATGCGGGGAGAACTCTTCGAAGCAGTCATGAGGTCTCAAGACTTCAGGTGGGCCGGCAACATGATCGGGTACTGGGCGGGCCATCATTACTATCTCATCGACGCCGCGTCACCGGAAGGAACTCTGGAGAAATTCCTGCGGGATCTCGTCGAATCGAACAGGTTTCGGACCATAGAAGAAACTGAGCTGCTCGAGTCGTTCGCTACGGAGTTCGGGTTCAGACTGGAGTCGATCCTCATCGATTTGAATGATCCCGTCGACATTCCGGGGTATGTATATTCGAGTTTCGACTGCTGCAAGTTCGTCGACGGAGACAGGGAACGTTTCAGGTTGAGCTTCGATGTGCTGAACCGCGAGGGAGTCGGCGGGGTGCTCGTGATCACGGCCGCTCTGAAATATCCTCAAGCGGTCAGAAAAGCCATGAAACGGAAGGTCAAGAATCCTGTCGTCGCCGTAGAAGCTCTGGCGCCGGGAGAGTCGCGGAGGATCGAATTTGTCGTCGATTACAAGCCGCTGACGGTCTGGATCCATACGATGATCTCGAGGAACGTGCCTTCACGCATTACCTGGGGGCCGCATCTCGACGTGCGCAGTTCGTGCGGGGGTAAGCGCCGTGGACAGTGGGCTGTCGAGATGAGCGATTTCAAAGAAGGATGCGTTCTTGTTGACGATCGGGATCCTGAATTCGAGGTAGTCGGCGGTAAGGGGGGAGGATTCCTGCGCAGGCTTGTCACCGGACCCGATATCGAAAGCGACAGGTTTGAAATACGCAGGCTGCGTCGGTCTCCTCCCGCCAGATGGAGTACGATAATTCACGTTGGATTCTTCGGAACCTACATCAAGTCAGCCCGCTGCATCCGGGCCGGCGACGGCGGATCGAAAGCGGTGTGGCGGGCGCAGATTCCCGAGGACGGTTCATACGACGTCTATTGCCATATCCTGGACCCCTTCAGGAGATATAATGAAAGAGGCAGAAAAGAAGAGGGTCTGGACCGTGTAGAGCATCATTACATCGTTCATCATTCGGACGGCTCGAACGAGGTAGTGCTCCTCCCAGACCAGTGCGAAGATGGATGGAACCTGCTCGGCAGGTATTTTTTCGAGGAGGGCGAGGCGATCGTCGAGCTCTCCGACGAGTCGCCGGTTCTCTACGTGATCGCCGACGCGGTCAAGTGGGTAAAGAAAGATTGACAACGGCCCCGGATATGCCTCCGTAACTCCCTGATTTAACACTTCTTGAATATTATGGCACATTAGTTGCTTGAATCATCTTCCGGCCTGTGTTATACCTTGAAGAGCGGTAAGTTACTTACCTTGTTTTTCAGCGTGTTACGTGAGATGAAACGTTTCGTGGCGGTAGGGACACAGGAGTATAAGGGTTGTCCAGTAACCTGCGGAAAAGAATAAAAAAAACGGTCCGACGGTTCGGCGAGACTTTTCTTGTCAGAATGCTCATCTTTCTGGCCGTTACACTGCCGCGACGCACTGGTCTCTCACTGTTTACATTATTAGGAATGTTTTCGTACAGGTGCTACCGGAAGGACAGGGTGCGTGCTCACGAGAACATCGCGCTCGCTTTCCCCGGCACGCCGCCTGTGGTGGCAGAGGCGATAGCGAGGGGAATGTTCAAGTCGATGGGGAAGAACGCCCTCGACACCCTCAGGCTGACCCGCCGGACGAAGCAGCAGGTACTCGAGTCGTGTCTTGTCTCGGGCGAAGAGAATCTTCTCCGGCCGCTGGCCCGCGGAAAAGGAGTGCTGGCGATCGGAGGCCATATCGGATGCTGGGAGCTGCTCGGCGCCTGCCTCTCCGCGAAGGGGTACAAGGTGAGCGTGATCGCGAGGAAGCTCAGCAACAAGATGCTCAACCGGATGCTCATCGAGCTGAGGCGCAGGCACGGAGTGGAGTCGCTCCACCGCGGGAACACGGCGGTCTCCGGATATCGCGTCCTCAAGAGAGGAGAGGTCCTCGGGATGCTCGTCGACCAGAACATCAACATCGACGGGATCATGGTGCCCTTCTTTGGCAGGCCCGCCTGGACGCCGATCGGTCCTGCCGTCTTCGCTCTGAGGAGTGGGGCGGCTGTCGTGCCGATGGCGATCCACATGCAGCCCGGAGGGATTCACCACATAAAGATCCTGCCCGAGATAGAGCATCCGCCGGAAGACCTGCCTGAGGAGGAACGCAGGGCCGTTCTCACAGAAAACATAACCGCGGCGATAGAGAAGTTCGTGAGGCTCTATCCCCAGCAGTGGGTCTGGTTCCACGACAGGTGGCGCGTGCGTAAGGAACATCTGGAAAAAGTCGAGAAACCGGGATATCATGAGATGGACGGCACCGCGTGAACGTGCCGCCTTCAGAGGTGTATAAAAACGTGGACCGGGTGGAGACCGTGATGAAAATAACGAGAGAAAAAGCAGCGATACTCTTTGCCTGCGCGGCACTTGCCGCAGCTGCGCTCTCGTGCGGCCAGAGCGACAGGCCGCAGCGGTCGCTCGGCACGACAGATATGGCCGACCAGGAGTTTTCCGACTTCACAACAATGGAGAGCGATTCGGGAAGGGTGAAGTGGACCCTCGAAGCGCCGGTGGCGAGGGTATATAACCTCAGGAAGCTGCTCGTGACCGACAATCCGAAGATCACCTTCTACGACGAGAACGGCGAGGTCACCTCGGTACTGACCGCGGACAAGGGCGAGTTCAACCAGGTCTCCCGCGACCTGACCGCCCTGGGAAACGTCGTCGTCACGACGACTGAGGGGTACACACTCGAGACGGAGAGCCTCATCATGATCCGTGAGCTCGGGGAGATACACTCGGAGGATTTCGTCAAGGTCACCAGGGGGACCGATATCCTGACCGGATACGGTTTTACGGGATATCCGGAACTGAAGAATGTGGATATAAAACGCGACGTGAGGGCCTACCTGCGCGACGAGGAGAGCCTGATCGATGAGGCAGTCAGGAAGGAAAAGGAAGGAAAGGGAAGCGGGGATGAGTGATTCTTCCGCCGACGGGAGCAACGGCAAGGGACTCGGTTGCGAAGGCCTGGTCAAGGTCTACGGCAAGAGGCGGGTCGTCAGCGACGTTTCGATAAACGTCAGGCGCGGCGAGATCGTAGGGCTTCTCGGCCCAAACGGCGCCGGGAAGACGACATGCTTCTACATGCTCGTCGGCATGATCAAACCCGACGGCGGGACGGCCTATCTCGATAGCCATGATATTACGGGACTGCCGATGTATCGCAGGGCCCGCAAGGGGATAGGTTACCTCCCCCAGGAGGCGTCGATCTTCCGCAAGCTCACGGTCGAGGATAATCTCAAGGCGATCCTCGAGACGCTGAAGATCTCGAGGGCCGAGAGGAAGGAGCGCCTCGAGAATCTTTTGAGAGAGCTCAACGTCGAGCACCTGCGCAAGAGCTACGGCAACCAGCTCTCCGGTGGAGAGCGGCGCAGGGTCGAAGTGACCCGTTCGCTCGTCACTGAGCCGTCCTTCATGCTTCTCGACGAACCGTTCGCCGGAATCGACCCGATCGCATTGGCCGATCTGCAGGGGATCGTCATGAAACTCCGTGAGAGGGGACTCGGCGTCCTCATCACCGATCATAATGTCCGGGAGACGTTGTCAATAACCGACAGAGCGTATATCATGTATGAAGGGAGCATAAAGCGCTCCGGAACCGCGGATGAGTTGGCCTCCGACCCTGAGGTGAGGGAGATCTACCTCGGCGAGGCGTTTCGTCTGTAAGTAAGGACGGATATAGATGGAGATGAAATTAGGCATGCGTCTGGGTATGCACCAGCGGCTGGTGATGACGCCGCGGTTGCAGCAGGCCCTGAAACTGCTGCAGATGCCTACCCAGGAGCTGCAGCAGGTCCTCCGCCAGGAGATCCTGCAGAACCCGCTTCTCGAGGAAGTCGACGAGATCGAGGAGAATCTCGAGGACGAGGCGCCGGTGGAGGAGGAAGCGGCGGGGGAGAAGGACGAACAGGCGACCAAGGACGAGAAGGAAGACTGGGACGACTACTTCGAGACGGCCTTCGGGATGGGCGGCACGCAGGCGGAGATCGAGGAGAGGGAGGATTTCCTCGAGAGGGTCCCCGTCGCCAAACCGAGTTTCTCGGAATTCATCATGAGCCAGCTCAGGCTCGTCACCAAGGATGAGAAGGTCCTCGGGATCGGCGAGTACATCATCGGCAATCTCGATGATTCGGGATACCTCGTATGCCCCCTCGAGGATATCTCGCGAACCTGCAGCGCAACGATCGAGGAGGTCGAGAATGTGCTGAAGATCATCCAGACCTTCGAGCCATCCGGGATCGGCGCGCGCGACCTGCGGGAAGGGCTTCTTATCCAGCTCGAGGCGAAGGGTCTCTCGGACAGCATGGCCGCGAAGATCGTCGCCGGGTATTTCGAGGAGTTCAAGCAGAAGAAGTACCTCGACATCAGCAAGAAGCTCAAGATATCGATCAAGGAGGTTCAGGTTCAGGCGGGAGTCATCGGGAATCTCAGCCCGAAGCCCGGCCTCGACATCGTCTCAGAGGATCCGAAGTACGTTATCCCCGACCTGATCGTCGAACGCGTGGGCGACAAGTTCGTCGTCTATCTCAACGACCGCAACGTCCCGAGGCTGCGGATAAGCCAGTCGTACAAGAGCGAGCTTCAGAGCAACCACGAGATCAGCGATGAGACGAGGAACTTCATCCAGGGGCGTCTCAAGAACGCCAAGTGGCTGATACAGACGATCGAGCAGCGCCGGCGGACGATGATCAAGGTGATGGAGAACATCGTCGAGGCGCAGATGAATTTCTTCGAAAAGGGTGCGGGCTACCTCAAGCCGCTGACGCTCCAGCAGGTGGCGGTGAAGATCGGTATGCACGAGTCGACCGTCAGCAGGGTGACGACGAACAAGTACGTACAGACCCCGCGCGGCGTATTCGAGCTGAAGTATTTCTTCAGCAGCGCTCTGAGCACCGAATCGGGCGAGGAGGTCTCGGCCAAGAGCGCGAAGCTCAGGATCAAGAAGATCATCTCGAAGGAAGATACGAAAAAGCCGATGAGCGACCAGAAGATCGCCGACCTTCTCAGGAAGGACGGGCTGATCATAGCGCGGCGCACCGTCGCGAAGTACAGGGAGCAGCTGGGGATCCTCCCGGCGAGGCACCGGAAAGAGTACTAGATATTGAATGCCTATAAGGTGACAGGCTATAGATGACATTCAACACGAGTACACGCCGCAGTGAGAGGCTTCCCGCGTGGCTGAGGAGAAAGATTCCCCTGGCCACGGAATCTTCGAGGATAGAGGGAGCCGTCAGGCGCAGGGATCTCCATACAATATGCAGGGAAGGCCTCTGCCCCAACAGGGCTGAGTGCTACGCGAAGGGCAAGGGCACCTTCATGATGCTCGGCGACGTATGCACCCGCGGGTGCCGATTCTGCTCGGTGACGAAGGGAGCGCCCGAAGCGCCCGACCGCGCAGAGCCGGAGAAGATCGCCGACGCGTCGAGCGAGTTGGGCCTGAGCCACGTGATCGTCACGTCCGTAACGCGCGACGATCTCAGCGATGGAGGCGCCTCGTGGTTCGCCGCGGTCATCGGGGAGCTTCATGCCCTCGATCCTGCTCCGGTCGTGGAGGTGCTCGTGCCCGATTTCGGCGGCGACCTGAAGGCTCTCGACACGGTTCTGGACGCCGAACCGGATATTTTCTCACACAACATGGAAACAGTAAGAAGGCTTTATCCGGAGATAAGGAAGGGGGCCGACTACGACAGGTCGCTCCTTCTCCTCTCCGAGGCGAAGAAACGAAAAAAGGAGGTGCTCACGAAGTCGTCTTTCATGCTCGGACTGGGCGAGACGACCAAAGAAATCTTCGAAGCGCTCGGGGACCTCATATATGCCGGGGTGGATTTCGCCGCTCTCGGTCAGTACCTGCAGCCCGGGCTGGACCAGGCGCTGGTCGACCGGTACCTCAGCCCGGAGGAGTTCTCGGAAATCGGGAACAGGGGGCGCGCAATGGGGTTTCTCGAGGTGACAGCGGGGCCCCTGGTGAGAAGTTCGTACCAGGAGAACCGTATGGGAGTTCGTCGCAAAGATGGCCGGACGATGCCGGCTGGTTGATGCGAGGAGGATGTGTAATGATTATCACGACGACAGCCAGACATTTCGAAGCCAGTCCCGAACTCATAGTGCACATCGAAGAAAGGATCGGCAGACTCAAGAGATACTTCGATCATATTCTCAACGTCCATGTGATCATGGACGTTGAAAAATTCCGCCATATCGCCGAAGTGAACGTCCATGTCAACGGTCACGATTTTACCGCCAAGGAAGAGTCGGAGGACATGTACGGTTCGATAGACCTCTCGGCAAAGAGCCTTGAACGGCAGATCAAGAAATTCAAGGGGAAGATGATAGACAACCACCACCATCCCCGGAAGAACGGCTTCAAGCAGGTTCCCGCCGAGAGGATCATCAAGGCGGAGAGTGTCGGAAGCGAAGACGGGATCGCCGTAATGGATCAGATCCCCCATGAGATAGTGCATCTCAGCGTCGAGGAGGCGATAGTATCCATGGTGGACCGCGAGAAGGATTTTCTCCTTTTCAATAATTTGGAATCGGGTAAACTGAACTTTGTGTACAAGCGGGCCGATGGCCATTATGGGGTCATCGACAGTCTCGACTGACAGGGGCCGCGGTTCCAGATCCGGAGGAAGCCAGTGCCACAGGAATATGCGGTAAAGGAGTTCTTCGAGGAGAACTCTGAGGAGTTCGAGCTCGAGGCCCTGACGGACAACCTCAAGGGTCCGATTCCGATTACCGGCCCGGACATACACCGGCCGGCTTTCGCGCTGACGGGGTTCATGGAGAACTTCCTTCACAAGCGCATACAGATCATCGGTGAGACGGAGCTGCTCTATCTCGAGTCGCTCGACAAGGGACAGGTCTCAGACGCCGTCGCGCGGCTCTTTTCCGAGCCGCTTCCCTGTATCTTGGTATCCAAGGGTCTCGACGTACCGAAGCAGCTGCTCGATCTCACCGCCAAGCACGGCGTGCCGTTACTGCGCACCTCGATGCAGACGACCGAGTTCATCCACAAACTGACCGGGCATCTCGAGCTGATTTTCGCGCCGCGGACAATGATACATGGCTCGCTGGTCGATGTCTACGGAGTGGGGCTTCTCTTCTCGGGCCGCAGCGCCAGCGGAAAGAGCGAGATCGCCCTCGATCTCGTCGAGAGGGGCCACAGGCTCGTCGCCGACGACGTTGTGGAGACGTTCAGGCACGGGGACGCCATACTCGGGCGCGGACGTGAGCACCTCAAGCATTACATGGAGATCCGCGGCATCGGCATCATCAACGTGATGGACGTCTTCGGGATCAGGGCGGTAAGGATCCAGAAGAGGGTAGAGGTCGTCGTCCAGCTCGAGGACTGGGATCCGACGAAGGACTGGGACCGCCACGGGCTCGACGAGCACTACACTGATATTCTCGGCATCGAAGTGCGCCAGGTCCTCATCCCGATCTTTCCCGGCAAGAACATCACCGTGATCGCCGAGACAATTGCGCTCAGTCACATGCTTAAAGTCTACGGCATCGACGCCGCCAAGCGCCTCGACCAGCAGCTTCTCGACATGATGGAAAGCGACAAGAAGACGAGGCGCTATCTTCTCTACGATCACGAGTAGGAGCCATGACGGACAAGGACATTACCGGGATAATAGTTACCCACGGACAACTCGGTGAGGAACTTCTCAGGACGGTCGGCCTGATAGTCGGCGAGATCCATGACTGTTACGCGCTGTCGGGCTCCGACCTCGGCGACGAGGATGTTGTCAGGTCGATTCGCGAGATACTCGAGAGGAATAACGCGAAGAGCGCAGTGGTCTTCGTCGATTATTTCGGGGGTTCCTGCGGCGCTTCGTGCGTAAGGGCGACCCGCGGGCTCGAGGGCGTAAAGGTCATCAGCGGGGTGAATCTGCCCATCCTGCTCGATTTCGTCACGAAGCAGGGGATCATGGACCTCGACGAGATCGTCGGCCATCTGATCCACCGCGGCCAGGAAAGCGTCAGGGTCATAGAGCTCTGACACGGAAGATTCCACAGAACAGAGAGGTACGGAGGGAAGAACGATGGTGATTCTGTTCCGTATAGACGACAGGTTCATACACGCGCAGGTCGTGGTAGGCTGGGGGAGAAGGCTGAATCCCGACCGGATAGTGCTCGCCGACGACCTGGTGAATGCCGAGGAATGGGAGAAGGAACTGTACACGAGTGCCGCCGGGCCCGATTTCAAGGCCACGGTCCTTTCCCTCGCCGAGGCGGCCGGGCAGATCGTCGGCGGCGTCTTCGACAGCGAGAAGATCTTCCTGCTCGTAAGGGGACCGGCAGAGGCGCTCGAGATGCTAGACATGGGGCTGGAGACGACCGAGATAAACGTCGGCGGGCTTCACTTCCGTGAGGGCCGGGAGAAGATCACCGAGAACGTCTGGGTCAACGAAGGGGAGAAGGGGGTCCTGCGCGACATAGTAAAGAAGGGGATAACGCTCGAGGCGAGGGCGCTTCCGGGCGACAAGAGGATCACGATCAACTCGAAGGTGGTCTGATCGGAAGGCAGGGACATATGCCTGGCAAGGTGACATTCATTCTGGGGATCCACAATCATCAGCCGGTCGGCAATTTCGATCACGTTATCGAGGAGGCTTATGAGAGGGCCTACCTGCCGTTCATAGAGGTGATGAAGGACTATCCGGGGATTCCGTTCGCCCTGCACTGCAGCGGGATACTATGGGACTGGTTCGCCGAAAAGCAT
>JAUWMD010000210.1 GCA_030613345.1 Candidatus Krumholzibacteriota bacterium | reverse complement strand
CTACACGAGCGGCACGACAGGCAAGCCCAAGGGCGTAGTCCATACGACCGGCGGATACCTGCTCTACGCGACGATGACGACGAAGCTTGTCTTCGATGTCAAGGACGATGACATCTACTGGTGCACCGCAGACATCGGCTGGATCACCGGTCATTCCTACATCGTCTACGGCCCGCTCGCGCTCGGCGCGCCGAGCCTGATGTTCGAGGGCGTTCCCAGCTATCCCGGCCCGGCCCGTTTCTGGGACGTCGTCGAGAAGTACAAGGTCAATATCTTCTACACCGCTCCTACCGCCATCAGGGCGGTCATGCGCCACGGCGACGACTGGCCGGCCAAGCACGACCTCTCGAGCCTGCGCCTCCTCGGCACGGTCGGCGAGCCGATCAACCCCGAGGCCTGGATGTGGTACCACAAGATCATCGGCGGAGAGCGTTGCCCGATCGTCGATACCTGGTGGCAGACAGAGACCGGCGGGATCCTTATCACCCCGCTGCCGGGTGCCTGGGAGACCAAGCCCGGTTCGGCGACCCGTCCGTTCCCCGGCATCTTCCCCAAGGTGGTCCGAGAGGACGGCACGTTCTGTGAGCCGAACGAGGGCGGATACCTCACCATACAGAAGCCGTGGCCTTCGATGCTCCGGACGATCTGGGGCGACGACGCACGCTTCAGGGATACCTACTTTTCGAAGTACCCCGGCATCTACTTCACCGGTGACGGGGCACGCGAGGACGAGGAAGGATACTTCTGGATCATGGGCCGCGTGGACGATGTGATCAATGTCGCCGGCCACAGGATCGGTACGATGGAGGTCGAAAGCGCTCTGGTGAGCCACGACACCGTCGCCGAGGCGGCAGGCGTGCCGATGCCGCACGAGATCAAGGGACAGGGTCTTTATGCATTTGTTACCCTGACCGCCGGCCTCGAGGGCAGCGACGAGCTGAAGAAGACGCTCGCCGCCCACGTAGCCAAGGAGATCGGCCCGATCGCGAAGCCGGATGTCATCCAGTTCACCGAAGCGCTGCCCAAGACGAGGAGCGGCAAGATCATGCGCCGTATCCTCAAGAGCATCGCTGCCGGCAGCGACGACGTCGGCGATACCACGACCCTGGCCGATCCTTCGGTCGTCGAGCATCTGCTCGCCGACAAGAAGCAGTAAGCCGAAGGTCGTCTGTTTTGACAACGAAGGGCGGGGGATGGAATTCTCCCGCCCTTTTTCGTACGGGGGACGGGTCGGCCCCAGCGGTTGACATCATTGCTCATATCGGATAACGTCAGTCGTGTAAAGTGCTCAAAAGCGCCCGGATACCCGAGGGGGGAGATTTGCGGATACCCGATTCACTGATGGTAAGCGTCTCAGGCGTGAGGGGTCTTCTCGGTGACGACATGAATCCCGAGGTCGCAGCGCGTTTCGCTGCCGCCTATGCAGCGTGGCTCGGTGGAAAACGCGTCGTTATCGGAAGGGATTCTCGTGCCTCGGGACCGGCCCTCGCAGCGGCCGCTTCGGCTGCCCTGAGGTTCGTAGGGATAGACGTCGTCGACGTCGGCATCGCCGCGACCCCGACCGTAGAGCTGATGGTACGGCACCTCGGCGCAGACGGCGGGATCGTCATCACGGCTAGCCATAACGGCGAGGCGTGGAACGCGCTGAAGCTCCTCGACGGGCGGGGCGAGTTTATAGACTCGGTGGCTGTTGCCCGCATCATGGAACTGGTCGAGAGCGACGGCGGACTCTACGAGCCCGCCGGGAGATACGGTTCGTACGAGGTCTACGGCGGGGCCGACCGCGATCACGTGGAAAAAATACTGTCGCTCGACTGCATAGACCCGGGCGTTATCGAGGGCGCCGGCCTCAAGGCGGCGATCGACTGCGTAAACGGCGCGGGGAGCCGCATCGTGCCGCTGCTGCTCGGCGAGCTCGGAGTCGAAGTCACTGCGCTCTACACAGATGTCGGATCCCCGTTCCCGCACGATCCGGAGCCCCGGCCGGCGAATCTTACAGAGCTCGCCGTGGCTGTGCCGGAAGCGGGCGCCGACATCGGATTCGCCTGCGACCCCGACGCCGACAGACTCGTAATAGTAGATGGCTCCGGAACAGTGCTCAGCGAGGAGCTGACACTCTCACTCGTGGCCGATTTCGTGCTGGGGATAGAGAAGGGGCCGGTCGTCGTCAATCTCTCTACGACGAGGCGGATCGATGATATCGCAGCGAGGCACGGGGTGGAGGCGTTCAGGGCGAAGGTCGGCGAGGCGAATGTGATAGAGGTGATGAAGGAGAAGGGCGCCGTGATCGGGGGAGAGGGGAACGGAGGAGTGATATACCCGAAAGTACACCGCGGCAGGGATGCGATGACGGGAATCGCGCTGATCCTCCAGTATGTCGCTTCTTCCGGCAGGAGCGTCGGAGAGCTGGCCGCCGGACTGCCCGATTACAACGTCGTGAAGGAGAAGATCGTATTCAACGGGTCGTTCGAGGATCTCTCCTCCAGACTGAGGGATGTATTTGACGGGAATTATAATGACCTCGATGGTATAAGAATTGATATGGATAAAGGCTGGGTACACGTCAGAAGGTCGAACACCGAGCCCGTAGTACGGATAATAGCCGAGGCGGAGACCGCCGGACTTGCCGAAGAGCTTGTCTCAAAGGCATCTGAGGCGGCCGCTTCAGTTTGAGCGGGGGAGTTTGAAATGTGCGGAATAGTCGGATATATCGGCAAGAGCAAGAATGTAGGGGATATCCTGCTCGAAGGGCTCAAGAGGCTCGAATACAGGGGGTACGACTCGGCGGGGATTGCCATTGTCCGCGACGGCGAGCTCTTCACCGACAAGATGCCCGGCAAGATAAAGAAGCTCGAGGAGGTCATCGGGAAACAGGACCTCTCGGGGAGCCTGGGGATAGCCCACACGAGATGGGCAACGCACGGCGAGCCGAACAGGATCAACGCCCACCCGCATTACTCCGCGGACATGAAGATCGCAATCGTGCACAACGGGATCATCGAAAACTACATAACGCTGAAGAAATCGCTCATCGCCGAGGGGTGCGAGTTCAGGTCGGATACCGATACCGAGGTACTCGCCCACCTGATCGAGAGGTTCTACAATGGCGATGATCTCGAGTTTGCCGTCCAGAGGGCGCTCGAGTTGGTCGAGGGTACCTACGGTATCCTGGTCGTTTCCGCCTCCGAACCTGAGAAGATAGTCGCGGCGAGAAACGGCTCGCCGGTCGTCTTCGGTGTGGGCGACGATGAGTACATCATCGCGAGCGACGTCGCCGCCCTGCTCAAGCATACCCGCCAGGTGATCTACCTCGAGGACCAGCAGATGGTCGTCGCCACGCCAAAGCACTTCACGACGATGACGGTCCAGAACGAATACGTCGAACACCATATTCATGAGATCGACTGGAATCTCGAACAGATAGAAAAGGGCGGATTCGACCACTTCATGCTCAAGGAGATATTCGAGCAGCCCGAGACGATCCGCAATGCGATGAGGGGAAGGCTCATAGACGAGACGGGCCGCGCCAGGCTCGGCGGCCTCGACATGACCGTGGACGAGATGCTCGAGGTGAAGAGGTTGGTGATCCTCGGGTGCGGCACGAGCTGGCATGCGGGGCTCCTCGGCGAGTACATGATCGAGGAAAAGGTGCGAATCCCCGTCGAGGTCGAGTACGCGAGCGAATTCCGCTACCGCAATCCCGTCCTCGAGGAGGGTACGATCATCCTGGCTATCAGCCAGTCGGGCGAGACGGTAGATACCCTCGCCGCGCTGCGTGAAGCGAAGAGCCGCGGAGTGCGCTGCATGGGGATCGTAAACGTAGTCGGCAGCACGATCGCGCGCGAATCTAATGCCGGCGTCTACATCCACGCCGGGCCAGAGATCGGCGTGGCATCTACGAAGGCATTCACTTCGCAGATATCGGTCCTCTCGCTGCTCGCACTGATGTTCGGGCGCCAGCGGAACATCTCGCAGTCGGAGGGACAGAAGATGATCGCAGCGTTGAAGGCCCTTCCCGATCAGGTTACCCAGATCCTCGAGGCGAACGACTCGATCAGGGACATATCGGAAAAGTATCACAAGCATGACAATTTTCTCTACCTCGGCCGCGGACCGAACTATCCCGTCGCCCTCGAGGGAGCCCTGAAGCTCAAGGAGATCTCGTACGTGCACGCCGAAGGGTACCCGGCCGCAGAGATGAAGCACGGGCCGATCGCGCTCATCGATGAGAACATGCCCGTTGTTATCATTTGCCCGCGCGACGCCGCCTACCAGAAGATCATCGGCAACATTAACGAGGTAAAGGCGAGGAAAGGCAAGATAATCGCGATAACGACAGAGGGGGACGACGAGATCATCAAGATGGCCGACCACGTGATATTTATACCGAAAACTCTCGATTTCCTCTACCCGATACTCACGGTCATCCCGCTGCAGCTCATGGCTTATCATATCGCGGTGATGCGGGGCTGTCACGTCGACCAGCCGCGCAACCTCGCGAAGAGCGTCACAGTCGAATAGAAGGGCGCTGATCAGATGAAGCGGATCATCAGTACTGACAGGGCTCCTGCAGCCGTTGGCCCATACAGCCAGGCGGTCAGGGCGGGAGATCTGCTGCTGATCTCCGGCCAGATCGGTATCGATCCGGCCACCGGTAGTATGGCGGAGGGCCTCGAGGCCCA
>JAUWMD010000155.1 GCA_030613345.1 Candidatus Krumholzibacteriota bacterium | reverse complement strand
TCTGTCGCACCCTGACCGATGCGCCAGATCACTCCGGCGGGGTGGTAGGGGTAGCACGGTGACAAGGACACGCTAAGCAACTGGAGAAGCCGTCCTCGTCCCACCGAGAAATTGGTGGAGCAAGGTAGGTCGTATAACCGGTAGCACCGGGAAATCGATCGAAGACGAGACGGTGGCGGCTGGGTCTGTAGTAGCGATGAAGCGGGGTAACGCCCGTGGAGCGAGGGGGCCCTGCTGCACATGTTTTCTCCGTCAACAAGGGAGGCAGGGGTGAAATGATAAAAACACCCATCAATCTGCAGGAACTGAGACGAAGGATATACGTCAAGGTGAAGGCTGAACCGTTTTGGCGCTTTTGATGCGCCAGGGCTTCGGCTGGAAGCGATGGAGTAGGCAGTGGCCTTAGCCACAGCTGAAAGGAGCTCCGGAACGATAGGTCTCATAACCCTTGACGAGAAGTGTGCAGGAGCGCGTAGTGCGGGAAATCCGCATGTTGCGTGCGAGGTGGCGGGGGCTGGAAACGAGCTTACGGGATGGCTAGTGAGGCACTCCCAGAGGAAACGGGGAGAAACAGATAGGCCAGTCCTGCGGAGCACCGCGCCAGTCCTCGACCCTACCAGGCATCGGGAGGGAACCAGTATGCGGATCTGAGAGCGTGCCGCCTCCTGAGGCATATGGCGCAGGAGGCGGATTTCCGTAAAGGGTGAGTTCCATGCAGTCGTGGGACACAACGGGTAAGCAAGGTGACTCAACCCGCCAAGAGGCCTGAAATCGCCACTACCTGGTGTCAGCCCAACAACTATTCAGGCGGATTTTCCGGAACCTGGAAAATCCCCCGCAGATCCTCGCTAGAGGATATCAGCTGTTCGACAAAACTGTCCGTCTGTGTCCCCTTGTCTGCCCACAGCCGCCACTGGTAGATCTTTCCCGGCTGCAAAGCGGGAATGCCTGGTTGGCCGTCGAAATTGTAGATTACGCTGTCTACATCAGCCCCGATGAAACCATGATTGACTGTTCCGTCGCCATTCAGGCCGCCCCAGAGAACATTGCCGCTAAAGTCCTTCACCTCGATGAAATATTCCTTCGTCGAAGGATAGTGAAGCCACCTGAAGACAGGCACCTGCGACTCCGCCATGAAAGGGGTGGTTACGTCCGCAGGATTCGTCGGCGAAACGAGGGTGATAGAACCGGTAACGCTGAAAGCCAGCTCCTGGGTACCCGAAGTCGTAAACGAAAGATCCAGACCACCGGGATTCTTGAATAACCAGTCGGGGTCGATAACGTATCCGTCATTCTGCAGCGAAGCCCAGGCGAGGTAGGAACCGTCCGGAATGCTTTCTATCCTGTAATCCAGTCCCACCACATCGCTCATTACGGACAGACCTGGAATGACCGCGCGGGTCTCCGGATCTATCAGGGTAATGTCGACCGTAGAATTTTCGGAAGCCAGGAACGTGACGGAACCCATGAGTACAGAGCCCTGATATTCCGAAACGGGGATACTGACGGTATCAACCTCGGCCTCCGACGAGATGGAGGCGCTGACAGGACCATCTATCATGTAGCCCGCCTTCAGGGCATCCAGGTCATAGGTGCCGTAAGGCAGGTTGAAAAGGACAAAAAATCCGTCAGGTCCAGAAACCGTGGAGTAATTTTCCTGGGTGGACTGCGATTCGGCCAGAATGAGAAAATTATTGATGGCCGGATCGACAAATCCCAGAACATAACCGGCGCTTCCTGTGTTCTCTAAAACGTTCAGCAATATTTCCTTTGCCAGGGTATCTTCCCACGCCACGAAGAACGGTATGGAAGTCATCCCCTCCACGGGATCGGAATTAAATCCCTGGGCTGAGATGTTGAGGTAATAGTTTCCCTCTTCGAGATTAAAATACACGGTCCCATCCGGATCTGTCAGATCTCTAAGCAAAGCCTCGCTATTTTCGGCCTGGTAGAGAACAACATTCGAATTGGGGACCGGTGAACTGTCGGCGCTGCTTCTGACGACGACTTTCAGGACCCCCGGATCAGGGGGAGGAGAGGGCGCAGCCGGGTCGTCATCGCCGCCGCAACCCGCCACATAATTGATCATCGTCGTCATGATCGCCAATACCATCAAATAACCGAATATCCTCTTCACAACCTTACCCCCTCAGTTTCTGTTGGTTTCGCAGGCATTGCCCTGCGCAACGCCGGGTCAAACGTCTCGCTACCGTCGATCATCATAGGATATTCTGGAGGAAATTCACAAGAAATAACGGGGGCTGTCAGTAACGGTGCTATAAGTCCTGCGCCTTCCATTAATGTCATCCGACCCGAATATCATGCTTCCGATGGACGAATTGAGTATGGCAACAGCTATGCCTTCGATCAATTCGAACAAAACAGAACCTGACGCTCCACTTAGTCCATAAATGCGTAATCCGGCGCATCCCTGAGCGACGCGTGGTGAGCCGATCGAGCGCCGGGGAGCCTCTAGCCGGGTTTTTCAGCTTGTTGTCCATCGTACTGCTATCCGCTTTGGGCTCAAATATGAATTATTGACGGAATCAATAAAATATCCATTAATAATAGTTGACGAGATTAGACAAATACTTTAATATCTTCAGCCTAAACGAAGATATGCCTAATAATCCAAGGAGAGCGCGTTGGTTGCAGAAGTTGTGGAAATGCATCCGGTTGACAGGCAGATAGTCGAGATCCTTCAGGAGCAGGGCCGCATACCCAACGTGCAGCTCGCCGATCGTGTCGGCCTCAGCCCTCCCGCCGTCCTCGAACGTGTCAGGAAGCTCGAAGAGAAGGGCGTTATTACGGGATACACGGCCCAGGTCGACCACAGGAGGGTCGGCATGAGCGCCGTGTCGTTTGTAGCCGTGTCGCTGAACCTCCATCAGAAGGACTCGATGGAGAACTTCCATGCCTTCGTCGGGGAATGCTCGAGCGTCCGCGAGTGCTACCACATCGCAGGCACCGACGATTATCTCCTCAAGGTCTACACGAGAGATATCGATGATTACGAGAATTTCCTGCTGCACTCGCTCACGAGGATCAAGGGAATCGATCGCGTCAAGACGATGTTCGTTCTCTCGACTCTCAAGAGAGAGACTGGAGTGCCGATCGAGCAAACGGGATGCCCGGGCGATTCGGGGGAAGCCAACGGCGGGAAACAGGATAACGGCAGAAAAGGAAACAGAAAGAACGGAAAGTCACAGCCAAAAGGAGGCGGAAATGGATGAGAAGAAGATGAGGTTCGATACTATCGCCGTAAAGGGAGGGTACCCCTGGGAAGAGCAACTTCGGTACAACACGATGCCGCCGCCGCTGATCCAGAGCTCGGTATTCCCCTACGAGTCGGCCGAATGGGCCGCTGAGCTCTACAGCTACAAGAGAGAAGGGTTTGCATACGGGCGCATCAACAACCCGACATGCGACATTTTCGAGAAGAGGATGGCTCTTCTCGAGGGCTCCGAGGCTGCGCTCGGAACCGCTTCGGGCATGGCCGCCGTCTTCATGGTTGCCCACCACCTCGTCGTATCGGGCGAGGAGATCGCCTCGTCGCAACGGGTATACGGCGGGACGCAGCAGCTCTTTGCCGAGTCGTTCCCGAGGATGGGCGTCAAGACGAACTGGGTCATCGAGCCGGACAAGATCGAGGAGTGGGAGAAAGCGATCACCCCGAAGACGAAGCTGATGCATGTCGAATCACCGAGCAACCCGAACCTCTTCGTTGCCGACATCCCGGCGCTCGCCGAGCTGGCAAAATCGAAGGGGATACCACTGATGGTCGACAACACGATCTGCTCGCCCGCTCTGATGCGGCCGATAGAGATGGGCGCCGACATAGTGATCCACTCGGCGACCAAGTATATCAGCGGCAACGGGACGAGCCTCTCCGGAGTGATCTGCGGCAAGAAGGAATTCATGGACCACATCAGGCACATCGGCTACAGGAACATAGGCCCGTCGATCGCCCCGTTCAATGCGTGGCTCTGCCTGCTCGGCCTCGACAGCCTGTCGCTGCGGATGAAGAAGCATTCTGACAACGCGATGGCGATAGCGAAGTACCTCGAGAAGCACCCGAAGATCGAGTCTGTGAGCTACCCCGGCCTGCCGAGCCATCCCCAGCACGAGACGGCGAAGAAGACAATGAGCGCCTTCTCGTCGTTGATGAGCTTCAACGTCAAGGGCGGCCTCGAGGCGACCAGAAAGGTTATCGACAACCTGCAGATCGCCGTTCACACGACGCACCTCGGCTCGTCGCAGACCGTTGCGATCCAGCCGGCAGCGACGACCCACTTTCAGCTCGGACCCGAGGAGCGCAAGAAGGCGGGTGTACCCGACAACCTGATCAGGTATTCGGCGGGGATCGAGGACGAGAACGACCTGATGGAAGACCTCGACGAGGCGCTCAACGCATAGGGCCGGTCGACAGGCGGAACGACAGAACAGACCCGAGGGAGGAAACGATGCAGAAACTCGCTTTTATAGGATTTGGTGTCGTCGGGCAGGGCCTGGCGGAGATCCTTCTGAAGAAGAAAGATGAACTTAAAGACAAGTACGGCTTCGAGTACTCGGTAGTTGCGGTGAGCGATTTCAAGCTCGGCTCGGTGCTCGACAACAACGGGCTCGATCTGGGCAAGCTTCTCGAGCTCGCCGCCGGCGGGAAAATATCAGAATACCCCGGCGCGACGACGGGGCTCGATGCGCTCGAGACGATCGGGCAGTGCGACGCCGACACGGTGATCGAGGTCTCGTACACAGACATAAAGACCGGCGAGCCGGCGAACAGCCACTTCAGGGCCGCCCTCGAGGGCGGTAAGCACCTGATCACGACGAACAAGGGGCCGACGGCGCTCTTTTTCAGGGAGCTCGCCGAGCTGGCCGACAGCAAGGGCGTACAGTTCCGGTACGAGGGAACCGTAGTCGCCGGGACGCCTGTCCTCGACCTCTGTGATTTCTGCCTCGCCGGAAACGAGATCACAGAGATCCGCGGTATCCTCAACGGCACGACGAACTTCATCCTCACCAACATGGAGGCCGGCAGGGCATACGATGAGGTCCTCAAGGAGGCTCAGGAGCTTGGATTCGCCGAGGCCGATCCGACGGCCGACGTGGAAGGCTTTGACGCGCTGGCCAAGGTAGTCATCCTCGCCAAGAGCGTGATGGGCGCAGACATATCCACCGAAGATGTCGACAGGACGGGGATCACGCAGATCTCCCTCGACGACATCGAGGCGGCGAAGGCCGACAGAATGCGCTGGAAGCTGATCGGCAAGGTGACCCGTGACGGTTCGGGTGTTGCGGCGTCGGTAAAGCCTGAGAAGATCGCAATGACCGATCCGCTCGCGGCGGTCGGCGGGGCGACAAACGCGCTGACATTCGTGACAGATCTCCTCGGCGAGGTGACAATCGTCGGCCCCGGAGCCGGAAAGATCGAGACGGGATATTCACTCCTGATAGACATGCTGGCTATAGACAGGATGGCATAGACGGCACGCGCCGGCAGAGGGCGCCTGTGTGCCCGGGAAAGAATGGTGGTAACAGTATGAAGATGCTAATTGCAGGGAAATGGGTCGAGGGGAAGGACAAAATAGAGGTCCGCGACCCGTTCGACAATTCGGTGATAGATACAGTACCGAACGGGACGGCGGACGATATCAAGGCGGCGATCACGGCCGCAGAGGATGGGTACAGGATCAGCCGCGACCTGCCCGTCCACGAGAGGGTCAGGATCCTCAAAAAGGCCGCCGATATCATCGATGACAACGCCGAGGAGTTCGCCGTCATCATAGCGAAGGAGGGCAGCAAGACGATCAGTGAGGCCCGCAAGGAGGTCTACCGCGCCGCCCAGACGATGACGATCTCGGCCGAGGAGGCCAGGAGGATAAACGGAGAGACGATTCCGTTCGATACGAACATCGGGTCGGAGAACAGGCTGGGGTACTACTTCAGGTTCCCGATCGGTATAATCGCTGCGATCACGCCGTTCAACGATCCGCTCAACCTCGTCGCCCACAAGCTCGGCCCTGCGATAGCCGGCGGCAACTCGGTCGTCCTCAAGCCAGCGACGGTCACCCCGCTTTCAGCGATCAAGCTCTGCGAGGCGCTGATGGAGGCAGGCCTGCCCGACAATATCCTCAATGTCGTGACCGGCTACGGCGCGAAGATAGGCGATCGACTGGTGACAGACCCCAGGGTGAGGATGATAAGCTTCACCGGCGGCGTCGAGGCGGGGCAGGAGATTGTGAAGAAGGCCGGCCTGAAGAAGATAGGTATGGAGCTCGGCTCCAACACGCCGGTCATAGTCTGCGACGACTGCGATCTCGAGCAGGCCGTAGAGAACTCCGTTTCGGGCGCCTTCTGGGCCGCCGGTCAGAACTGCATC
>JAUWMD010000165.1 GCA_030613345.1 Candidatus Krumholzibacteriota bacterium | reverse complement strand
GGGCGGCGCACCCCCAGAAAAAGTGATGAGGACGGTGTAAATCGAACATAAAAGTCTTGACAGCCCTATAAGGCCGCGTTAATCTGGCGTCAGCTCAATTACGAAAGCGAAGGAGGTGATACGAAATGAACAAGACAGATCTTATTGAAAAGGTTGCGAAGAAGACCGGTATGACCAAGAAGGATTCGGCCATCGCGGTAGACGCGATCTTCAGCACCGCTCCGAAGGAAGGCATCATCGCGACCGAGCTCGCGGCAAACAGAAGAGTGCAGATCACTGGATTCGGCACCTTCCAGACCCGCAAGCGCAAGAAGCGCAAGGGCCGCAATCCCCAGACGGGCGAGACTATCATGATTCCGGCGACCAAGTTCCCCGCATTTTCGGCCGGCAAGTCTCTCAAGGGACGTGTAGCCAAGTAACAGGGGTTTGCATTATACAGGGGCAAGGAGAATATTTTCGCTTTGCCCCTTTTTCTCTACACGTTAAATTCATACACATGACACCGATACCCACGATATTGAAGCTGGCGCTGCCGGCTCTTCTCTTCTTCACCCTCGTGGCAGGATGCTCCTCGAAGGAACCGGTGACGATAGTATTCACCGGCGACACGCAGGGGCGGCTCGTCCCCGCCGGGTGAGGCGAGACCGCCTCAGGCGGCGTGGCCCGGCGGGCTGCGGAGCTCAAGCGGATGAGAGCGGAAGATCCCGACCTGCTGCTGATCTCCGCTGGCGATTTCTATGCCCGGAAGGGCATCCTCGAGATGTACAGGAGCCGGTTTCTCGCCAGCACGATGGTGCTGGCCGGGTATGACGCAGTCGCCGTCGGCGAGAACGAGCTGTCTTACGAACTCAAGGCGATAAGGGAGGATGCACAGGCGGGCCTTCCTGTTATCTGCGCAAATCTTTACTATGAGGATGAAAGGCTGTTCCCCGCTTATATCATTAAAGAAGCCGGAGGAGTCAGGATAGGAATCTTCGCGCTGCTCGGTGAAGAACCCCCGGATGAGACCGGTATCGATCTTAGAGATCCGGTCGCTGAGGGTATAGAAGTTGCCGCAGAGTTACGCGAAAATGGGTGTGAAATGATTATTCTCCTCGCCCACTTCAGGCGCGAGATGCTTGAGCCGCTTCTCCCGGGCATTGCGGGGATAGATCTCGTGATTCGCGGGCACACCGAGCGGGGGGAGAAGGTTTCGAACGACTGCGCCGACACGACCGGTGGATCGTTCCAGGACTTCGGAGTCCCGGTCCTCTATTCGGGAGACAAGGGACGCGCTCTCGGGTGGGCGGTGATGACACCGGTGCACGATGGCTGGGAGCTGACCGACACGATGCTGGTACCCCTTCCAAGGTCGGCCCCAATAGATACGATGCTCGCCTCGATGCTCGCCGCTTTTCGCCTCGAGGACGGTGAGAGGCGCAAGAAAATGCAGGTCACGCAGTTCGTCTCGCGCAATCCCCTGACGGGCAAGCTGAGAGAGAAGTATCTCGGGATGGAGACCTGCGCGCGTTGCCACGATGGCACCGTCTCGAATTTCATGGTCAGCCCTCACTTCCGTGCCTTCAGAAGGCTCACCGAGTCGGGGAACGAGAGAAACGCCAGATGCCTTCCGTGCCATACCACGGGATACGGCAGGTTCGGCGGATATGACCCCGGATCGGACGAGAAGGGCGGCATCAACCTCAGGGGCGTCCAGTGCGAGGCCTGTCACGGACCCGGAACAAAACATACGCGCGATGGTAGATACAGAGAGAGGGCGAGGAAGGTCTGCCGGGAATGTCATGACGCCAGGCAGAGCCCTCATTTCGATTTCCATACCTTCTGGGCGAGGGTGGGACACAGGGCGCTGGCCGACAGCGCCGGAGCCGCCGAGGCCCACAGATAAACAGGTGGTTGATCCCATGAATCATATATCGGCCTGTCTCGCGTTGGGAACATTGATTGCCGCATCGTCTCCCGCCTCGGCGGAAGTCGACTTTCTCGTGCCCGGAGTCTCGCTGCACTCGGTCGATTTCACCGCGGGGACGTTTGTATCGTACCTGATAATATCGGAGGCTCACGGCATCCGGGACAGCTCGTTCGTCACGCTCGAGGTAACCGGAAGGGGCTCCGGCGGGGCCGGCCTCGAGATAACCTCCACCACATGGCCTCCGGTCGACGCGGAGGCGATCACCGTTCGTCTCACCCTGTGCGCCGGTGCGGATGAGATGAAGACTCCCGAGGAGTTCTACGCCTGCATCAGCGACATCCTCATCAGGGACGGAACCGAGCCTTTCAGGGAACCTTCCTTCGAGGAGCTCGAGGATTTCGATATCGGCAGGCTCTTCCTCAGGCGAAGCGAGGGGCTCCAGCGGCAGGAGCTCGAACCGGAGATCGTGGAGGTCCCGGCCGGGACCTTCAGGTGCGACGTCTTCGAGTACTTCAGGAGCGACAGGCGCGACGTGGCGATGGGAGGGATAACGGCGGAGCGGTTCGAGAAGGAGAGGAGCATCCTGAGGATCTCCTCCGAGGTGCCTTTCTGGGGCCTCGTGAGAAGCCGGGTGGAACGGACATCGAAGACGAGTTATCCGGGAGGCAGGAACTCGCGCGAGACCAGGCCCAGGGTAACGGTGACCGAATCGGTCCTCACAGGTTACTTCACACCCGGACGCGAAGCGGGAAACTGACATGGTACCCGTGCAACTAATTGTCTTCCGCGGCAGCGGCGAATTATCCCAGGATAGCATAATATCTAATAATACAATAAGTTACGGCGACACGCTTGCAATGTCCGGGCGTCCGTGATATATTGCTCTCTGTAGCCGCAGATAATGTCGAATATCGCGGATTAGTGTTGACGGCTACGGCGAATGGTGATATAAGGGCACCATATATAGTGCAAATATCACTCCGGTGCCACAGCATGGTGTGGTGCGGGTCTTTCATGTCCAGGGACGGGAGGAGAAGCAATGAAGCCGGAAGGACACGAAGGGTCGATACTCCAGAAGAGCAAGAACTATGTGAAGTTCCACAGGTTACTCGCCAAGGCCGAAGCGGATGGGAGACTGGACGGCAAGCACAGATGTCCGGTCTGCGGGATGAGATATCTCGCCGCAAGCGAGGCGAACGATTGCTGCAGAATCGAAGATTGATCCTCAGCATCTTTTTCGGTGGAGGTGAACAGCTTTGGCTACCGGCAAGGCCGCTAAGAAGCGGATGATCAACCAGCATTGCAGCGTCTGTAAAAAAGACTTCGACATGGAAGTCGTCGACGGGGGCGAGAGCAACGATGTCATATGGCTCAAGTGCCCCGGCTGCGAAGGATTCCTTCCCTACATAGCAGGAGGGGAAAAGGGGGTTGGTGCCGACGCCGGCACCGAGCCGTCCGAGCTCGCTCCCGAAGACCTCGACAGCGAGGAAAGAGAGAACGCGAGGGAATACGACGAGTCCAGCGAGTACGAGGTAGACGATGTGATCTACCACAGGTCGTGGAACGACTACGGAAAGGTAATCACGAAGGAAGAGCTCCCCGGCCACAGAAAGACGATAATTGTGAACTTCGTCAACCAGGGCAAGATCCGTCTTCTCGAGGGAGTGACCTGAAAGGCCTGACCTTGAAGACTGGGTTTTTCAGTTTCTGTCTTATCGCAGCCGTATTGATCCTGTCGGCTCCGAAACCCGCAAGGGCCACGGGGCCTTATCTCAACCTGACGACATATTACGGGCTCATCGATACCGCCCGCGTGGTCCTCGACATCGGGCAGTCGTTCGTCGAGGGGGAGCACGGGAACTCCACCGTGTTTTCATTCGAAACGGGATTCCGGAGCGGCGAGCGCACCCGCGTCAGAATGCAGATCCTCTATCCCGTGCTGCGGTGCAGCGGGCATTATAATCACGGCTATGCCGACCTGCTCCTCAGCGCCGAGATGAGGATCGTTGGCGATTCCCTCAGGATCTCAGGCCTGTTCTTCAGAGGTGACATGCGTATCCCGACAGGATCGGCGAGCCTCTGGCCGTATGCGGGGGAGAGCCTCGACGGGGGCGCCGGGCTCGAGCTGAGGAAATTGTCGGAGATGTTCGACTTCCGTTGCTCCGCGACATACACGTTCGTCGGACGAAAGATCGAGGAGGAATTCTACAGGTCCGACAACTACGCTCTCGCCGGCGTACTTATCGGTCTGAAACCTTTTCGTGTGCTGACAATCGATTTTTCCGCCTTTGCGCAGCTCTTCAGGAACGGCGATTACCGGGAGATCTATCTGCTCGCCGCGGGGACGCGGCTGAAGGGAGGCTTCGACGTCCGTCTCTCCGGCGGCATCGATTCCGGGGACAGCGTCGAGCGTGTCTGGAACTCGATGATCCAGATAGGGATCACGTGGCGCTTTCCCGGTGCCTGGAAGAGAAAGCGCGACCCGGAGGATGTTCCGATGGGGACCTCTTCGCCGGACGACTCACCGCCTGAAAAAACAACACCCTGAATGCATTCTGCGAAATCCCGATGTTCCCATAGTTCCCTGTTGTGGAGCAGAGTCTGCAGCCTTTCCACAAAGTTGCCGCTGATACGAGGCACATACCTTGCGTTGCCTGATGTTCGTCAAGATAGACTCTGGCTGCGAGGAATACACCGATGTCAACGCATCCTGTCGCAACGATACCTGAGATGGAGACAGGGGCAGCCGCTTCGCGCGATGTCGAGGGCAGCGGCGGCTCTCCGGTTTCTTCCGTTCTCGAGAGCGTTCTTGAAAGCCTTCTCGAACCGCTCGAGCAGGGCGTGGTCATACTTGACCACTCCAGGACGCCGGTCTTCGCGAACAGGTGCGCCCGCGGCATACTCTCCGCGGCGACCGACGGGGAGATCGCCGGTATCATCGAGAGAAGCTGTCCCGACAGCCTCTTCGAGAAATGCAACTCTAACGGATCGGCCGTCACTTACGTCGACGTCACGCTGCCCGACAAGGAGACGCGCAAGCTCCTCGGGCTCGAAGTCAGGTCGATCGGGATCCCCGGCGAGACTGCGGCCTTCTACGTACTGATCCACGATTTCTCCCGCTGGAAGAAACTCGACGAGTTGAGGTCGCGTTTCGCC
Source organism: Candidatus Krumholzibacteriota bacterium (assembly GCA_030613345.1). Lineage (GTDB taxonomy): Bacteria > Krumholzibacteriota > Krumholzibacteriia > Krumholzibacteriales > Krumholzibacteriaceae > JAUWCL01. Next base: position 899 of record JAUWMD010000165.1, on the reverse strand, counting down.
ACCTCTCTTTCCCACAGGATGAGGACTCCGCTCACTGCGATAAGAAACGCTGTCAAGATCCTCAGCGAGCAGCCTCTCGTCGGCGAGGAAAAGGAGAAACTTCTCGATATCGGATGGAGGAATGTTGAGAAACTTATATCAAACCTCGACGAGCTCCAGAAGATATTCATGATCGAATCGGAGGAGATGAAGGTCTGCCGTACCCTGACCAGGGCCCGTCACGATCTGAAGCCGGTCTTCGAGAAGCTTCAGGCCGACGGCAAGCTCCGCGGCTACAAGATCGGCATGCCTGAGATGACCGTGTTCACCGGCAGGGGAAGTCTCAGGGACTTCGTCGTGACGGCGATCGAGGCGTACAACACCTGGCTCGGCGAGGCGCCGTTTATCGAGTGCAGTTCTTCGATCAAGGAAGAGATCTGCTACCACGGCGGGGTAGAGAGGAGCCTCAAGATTTATTTCAGGCCGAGGACGAGCGGCTGGCTCAGGTCGATCAGGGAAGGCCTGAAGGACTACCTCTCGTTCCATGAGGCACACAGGGGACTGGTTCTGAGCAGGCTGGCCGATGCGCTCGACGCCGAGCTCGACATCAGTTCGGGGAACACGATCAGCATCAGGCTGCCACTGGAGCCGGCTTTCAACCGCGAGAAGGACCTCGTCAGCCCGCTTCACATGATGATAGAGCGGGCCGATCTCACCGGCAGTGAGTTCTGCCTTACCGACATGCGGATGCTCGGCGCCCCCGGCGACGTCACCAGGATGGTCGGCACACTGGAGAGCGTGATGTGCTCGGTACTTGCGGACGAACATGTCGTCTCGAAGGGAGAGGACGGTTCGTCGTGGGTCCATTTCATCGTCGGCAAGTGCCCCGAGGATATCGAGGACATCATGAGGAGCATGCA
>JAUWMD010000207.1 GCA_030613345.1 Candidatus Krumholzibacteriota bacterium | reverse complement strand
CGCCCCGAGGACAATGACTCTTGCTCTTCTGGAATTCCTGTCTCTCATGTCAGGGAGCGCTGATCGTCAAAATAATCTTCTTCGAATACCTTCTGAAAATCGAAGACATCGTCGAAATCCTCTATCAGATCCTCTTCGTTACTTTCGAGCAGCTTTACGTCGATCAGGCCAAAAACGATGTTCCCGATGTCCCTCGTCGTGTAGATCCCCCAGTGGTTGAGTACTTCTTTCGCCATCGGTCCGAACTGCCTCGAGGCTGTCACCTTCAGCCCCTCGAGGAGCTCCTCGCCGGAAATATGCCTGTCAACGCGAAGCATGTCTATCGTGGATTCGACCCCGGAAAGTACGAAACGCCAGGCGTACTTCTCATACCTGCCGTCGGCGCTGGCAGCCTCGTCGACCTCCCGCCACCTGGCGGAATCGTGTCTCAATCCCCCGTCCCTTCGCTGTGCCCGTACGTAGTCGCCGGCCCCCTGCCGGTCCCCCTTCTCAGTATCGTGCAGTATTCCCGGGAAGGATCCCTGTCGGGCCAGTCCATATTGTAATGGAGACCGCGCGATTCCTTTCTCGCTGAGGCTGATTCGACTACGAGCGAACTGACCAACACGATATTCCGCAGCTCTACCATGTCGCTCGAGATCCCGTACTCATCGAAAAGCATCCTGACGGTCTGGCTGATCTGGCTTATCCTCTGCCTGGCGATGTGGAGGCGTTCGTCCGACCTGACGATGCCGACGTAATCCCACATCACCCTTCTGGCCAGATCCCAGTCATGATCGAGTATCACGGTCTCGAGCACTTTCGGATCGGCGGCGACCGGAACGTCCTCCCCGGAGGGTTCGTAGCGGTGACTCTCCATCTCCCCGGCGAGCCTTGCGGCGCAGCGTGCTGCGCTCACGAGCGATTCGAGCAGCGAATTACTCGCGAGCCTGTTGGCGCCGTGGCAGCCGGAACAGGCGACCTCACCTATGGCGTAGAGCCCTTCAAGGTCAGTCGTCCCGTCGATGCGTGCCTTCACCCCTCCCACCATATAATGAGCGGCCGGGACGACCGGTATAGGTTCGACACTTATGTCTATGCCGAATTCGAGGCATGTCTCACAGATGAACGGGAAACGCTGACTGAGCCAGTCACCCGGTCTGTGAGAGATATCGAGCAGGACGTACTTCTCTCCGCTGAGCTTCATCTCGCTGTCGATCGCCCTTGCAACGATATCACGCGGGGCAAGCTCACCGCGCGGATCATAGTCTCTCATGAATTCCCTGCCGTCGAGGCTCCGCAGCACAGCCCCTTCTCCCCTCAGCGCCTCTGAGATCAGACGGGATTTCGCGTCGGGATGATAGAGACACGTCGGATGGAACTGAACGAACTCGAGGTTCTCGATCTCCGCGCCGGCGGCGTAGGCCATCGCTATGCCATCGCCGGTGGCTACGTCGGGATTCGAGGTGTAGAGGTATATCTTTCCCGCCCCGCCCGTGGCGAGAACGGTGTTCGACGCGAGATATGTTCGGATCTCCCCTTCGCCCGGTATCGCGTGACAGCCGCGTACCCTGCCTTGCCCATCGACGACGAGGTCGACGGCCAGCCTGTTTTCCTCGAGCTCTATCCGGGGATTCGTCGCGCAGGCTTCAAGTAATGTATCCTCGAGCTCCCTGCCAGTCAGATCGCCATAGTGTACGATCCGCGGCATCGTGTGCCCGCCCTCCCGTCCGAGCCGGAGGTCTCCGCTGCTGTCGTCCCTCGAGAACCTCACTCCGAGATCGATCAGCTCCTCGATCCTGTCCGGTCCTTCTCTGACCATTATCTCGACGGCTTCCCTGTCGCAGAGGCCGCCGCCAGCCTCGATCGTATCTTTAATATGCAACTCGAAGGAATCCCTGACCCTGTCCATGACCGAAGCGATCCCGCCCTGGGCGTACTTCGTATTGGACTGATCGGCCTCCTTCTTCGTCAGTACCCGCACATCGGCATACTCTGAGGCCTTCAGGGCGAAAAACAGCCCGGCCGCACCGCTCCCGATCACCAGTATGTCGCTTCTCACCAGTTCCATGGCATCCCGCTTTCCTGAAACTCATGATAAAGAATAGGCGTTTATCGCCGCAACGTAAAGAAGTGCATTATGCATAAATTCGGCTTCCTCCCTGCCCCGCCCCGGTCATCGGCCCTGCAATCCAATGGCAATCATAGCGTTACATATGTGAATGACCGCAGCAATCTGGCACAAACATTGCGTAGTAAGCGTTGAAACACCATAAAGCCAGTTAACACATCAGGAGGTTACCCGATGTCAGTGAGGAAGATGAGTCTTGTCGCAGCCGTTATGCTTATAGTGGGCGCCGCCGTAATGGTCGGCTGTGACAACAAACCGGACAATTACACTACCAGGGCCATCGTTTACGTCAGTTATATAAACGACGGGATGCCATACCTGTGCGACGTTCTCTACCAGGGTGATTCCCTCTACTACGAGGATACTTTCATTTACAAGTTCGAGGACGACTTCATAACCGAGGACCGTATAAAGATATTAGTCCATAACAGGCCGTACAACGGCCTGATCGAGCCCAGGCTTTCGCTGGGTGATTTCCTCATCACGGGATATACCATAGAGTTCGTGCCGACCGACGGCGGCCCCGTTCCTGCGAGAAGCTTCACGGGCAACACGAGCGTCCTCGTCCCCGCCAACGAGATGGTCGAGTTCTGGATCGTGCTCGTGCCATTCGACGCGAAGACGATCGATCCCCTGATGTCGATGCAGTACACGAACCAGGAGATCTATACCAACGCGAGGATCAAGTTCACGGGCCACGAGGTCCAGACGTCCAGGGAGATCAGCTTCGAGGCCGGCATCCATGTCAACTTCGCCGATCCTCTGATCACGAAGAGCAACAAGGATGATTTCTAGGCCGCGCGGCCAACAGGGTAACCGGTGTTTTATAGAGAGACGGCCGTTCCCCTTCCGGGGAGCGGCCGTTTTCCATATTCTCCTGAGCATTCTTTAAATCACATCACAGGCTTCAGCAGTTCCTCGATCCCCTCGATCTCCATCTTCATATCGAGCCTCAGCAGCTTCGCCCCCTCCGGGAACAGGCCCGTGACCTTTCCCCAGTCCTTTTCAGTCGTGACGAAAACGCTCCCCGCTCCGGCTTCCTCGATCATCTCCTCTATATCCTGCGGAGTATAGGCGTGGTGATCATCGAACCTGAACGATACAGCCGGGTCCAGCCCGTACTCTATCGCGGTCCTCTCGAACGATTCCGGCCTGGCGATTCCGCTGAACAGAGCGACATCAACTCCTCCGAACCCGGCTTCCTCTCCTCTTTCATCCCCGCGTCCGGCGAGCGAGGCCGGCAGATGCCTCGCAAAGAAGACAGGCTTACCTTTCACGTACCGGGCGGCCTCCCCCGGGACAGAGCGATCGTTCGATCTTGTAAAGATCACAGCGCCGGCCCTCGATACGGACGATTCCGGCTCCCTGAGCGTCCCGTACGGCAGCAGCCTTCCGTCAGCGAAGGGGTTTTCGGCGTCGAGCAGAAGGATGTCGAGATCCTTCGGCAGCGTGGTCCTGTGATATGCGTCGTCGAGGATCACATGGGTCGGTCCGACGGCCTCCGAGACAGTCCTGATCCCTCTCTTCCTGTCCCTGTCCACCGCCAGCGGAATGCCGGCCCTGATGTAGAGTACGGCCTCATCGCCCAGTTCCCGCGCGGCCTCCGACTCTTCGCCTCCCGGCCACATGACATATCCCTCGGGAAGTCCTGGTCCCCCATCCACCCCGCCGGGCAGTGCAAGAGCTCCTCCTTCGCGGGTCGCCCGTCCGCCGTACCCGCCAGTTACGACCGCCGGCCTCATTCCCCTTTCCATGAGTGCGGATGCGATCGCCAGGACACACGGTGTCTTGCCTCCGCCCCCGACCTCGATGTTTCCCACAGATATTATCTTCGGCCCCGCTGCTGTTGCGTGTGAAGCCGGCGTCGGAGCCATACGGGCGTACAGTCCGTAGAAAACGGAAAGGGCGAACCGGAGCGGACCGAGCAGGGACCATCCGCCCCTTCCCATGAATATCCGCATGCGTCTCGTATAATGTTCAACTATCCTCATGCGGCCAGACATCCTCGCCGGTATAACCCATATCCCTGTCGAGACGGGATGTCAGCTCGCCCAGTCTCGTCTCGAGCTCGACCCTGAAGCGCTCCCTCTCCTCCGCCCCGGCCCCCGCCGGGACTATGAGAGGCTCGCCGTACTCGACTGTCACCTTCGCGAACAGAGCGGGGATCTGGAACCTGTCCCAGGAACGGAGGATCTTTCTCCCGCGCGCCGTATTCGAGACGGGCACTATCGCGGATGCTGCGAGACGGCTGAGCTCCGTCGCCCCCTGCTGCACCCTTCCGCGCGGCCCCTTCGGTCCGTCGACCGTCAATCCGATATCATAGCCGTCGGCCAGGACTCCCCTGAGCTCCCGCAGCGCCCTGGCTCCGCCTCGCGTCGTCGATCCCTTGAGATGCCCGAACCCGAGCCACTCGATCGTCCTCCCCATCAGGTCACCGTCGTAGTGCTCGGATGCCAGCACGTGAACCTTCCTTCCACGGTGCGACCAGCTGAGCACAAGGAGCCTCCCGTGCCAGAATGTGAATATCACCCTCTCTGACATCTTCCGTGCCCGGTCGAGATGCTCGCTGCCCCTTATCTCTATTCGCCAGGTGGCGCCGAGGATCCTGATCAGTATGGAGGTGAAAAAACTCGTTACTTTCGCGTTCAGCCTGATCTTCATCGTTTTCCTGCCATCGCGAGAGCTCTCCCGGCAAGCTCATCCATCCCGCCATCCCGCCTC
>JAUWMD010000019.1 GCA_030613345.1 Candidatus Krumholzibacteriota bacterium | reverse complement strand
GCCTGACAAGGTATGCCTTCAAATTCTTCCTCGCTCTGACGCGACTAGTTCAGGAACCTGATCGTAAACGGATATCTGAAATGCTCCCCGTTGCTCGTCTTGACCGCCGCAATGATCGGAAATACTACCATGACGATCCCGACAGCGATGACGAGAAAGAGACCGATCACTACGACCGTCAGCAGCAGGCTGACAATAGCCGCTATGAACATCGTGATCTGGAAGTTCAGTGCTTCCTTCCCCTGCTCGTCTATGAACGGATCGTCGTCCCGCTTGATCAGCCAGACCACAAGGGGCCCGAGGACGAAACCGACGCCGTTACCTATCAGGCCGACGAGCGCCATGATGTGGCACAGCGAAGCCCATTTCCGGGCCTCTGCGTTCTGTTCCATCTTTTATCCCCCCTGTCACTTCCTGCCGGAAAATGATCTCTACAAGTCCCGTTTACGGTCCTTCCAGTTCCACCACTTCTGCAGATCCGGAGGAGGATCATCGTTACTCGCGCAATATACTGCGCACCGAAATGCGTACAGTACGCATCGATCTTGATGTGATCCTCTCAGCTCGATCAGATTCTGATACATCGATTCAGGATCGGATTCTCTGAGATCCGAAACGCGTTGATAGCCGAGATCCCCCAGATCTCTGGCCAGACTCTTCCCGATGCCCGGAAGGCTGTCGAGTCGATCGTCCTGGATTTGTTTGTACAATGTTTCAATCACACTCGCCTTCGCCGCGGCCGCTCTCGGGCACAGCCGCGTGTTAGCCAATCAATTCAATTCCATTATCTTCGCACCACTCACGAAGGGCCCTCTCCTGTGCTGTTTTCTCGAAATCATACCAGGATTGCAGCAGACTCTTCGAATCCAGGAAATCCTTGTATCGCGCATAGGCACCAGGCCCGCTGAATATGCTTCGGACGTACTTGTAGTCATCCGTACTGTTACGTTGCACGAAATCGAAAACAAGTTGATTTCCAAGTCCAAGGTCGTTCTTATGAGGGATATTGACTGCGTAATCCGCTTCCCACATTTCTTCAGGAATCTCATCGAGATCGCCAGACTCAGAATACCAGTGAATCTGTCCGGTTGATTTGTCCAGCAGGGCAATATGGTCCCCATACTGTCCGAAACTGACAAAATCGAAAGCTTCCTGAATATCTTCAAACTTGATTTTCATCTTATTTGGTTACGGGCGAGGCTATCTTCCTGTCGTAAACAGCCCTACTCTCCATATCGCCCCTCGGCGTGTAGCGTACCGAGTCAATGACGAGCTGGCCTTCGTTTATCGACCAGGTCTGCACAGACTCCATTGTGAACTCCATGTCTCCACGCTTTACATCCATCGTGGAGACTATCTCGAGGACCTGTCCGTTCTCGAGCCATTTCGCGGTCGATTCCTGCTTCCCGGATTCTGTCTTGTTCTTCGTTTTCTTGCCTTCCAGTGAATATTTGAACTTTCTCTTGTTTTCCTTCCCGTCTCGGTCGGTTCGGATCATCGTAACGGTGAGCTTCTTGTCGTCCTGTTCGATGATCATGCTCGAGGAGCGTGGTGTGCGTTTCTTGCCGTCCTGCCTCTGGCCGAAATCGCTCTTTTCCTTGTTGAGTGTCCACTCGCCGGAAAAATCGGTGCTCTTCTGTTCAGAACGCACTGTTACTGTTCCGAGCAACAGCGCGAATAGTATCAACAAACCTGTGTAACGCATTGAAACCTCCTGAAATCCGTTAAAGGTACAGGAAAATATTGCATACATAGTGCTGGACAACGATTAATCTTCCAGCAGCCAATGTCTTGCATCATCAACACAGGTAAACATCTTGACTCGGTGCCCTCGGTTTATGAAGACTGTCTCAAGGAAATTGAAGTCTGACGAGGATTCTCTGACGACAAGGGCACGTTTAGACCGGAAGTCGATTCCTGACATCCCGGCAGCTTTCGGCATCTGGAAAATACTGGAAACACCCTTCAGTCTGGCACTACGCAGATCATTTAGAATGCGAATACAGCCATGCTTGTCAACAGCTTTCGCCACATCTGAAGCGAGGCTCTTGAGTAATGACAAATCTAACAGGCCATCGACAATGACCATGATAAAGTCTGCTTCTTTATCGTATCTGATCGTGTACGGCATTTCCGTTTTCCCGGAACATAATGAGGGTAACCCCGCTTTCAGTATATCATTCGGAGCCAGTTGTGACAAAGGAATATAAGCCTATACTATTTAGTCTGATTGAATGAATAGACAATTCCATACAGCATCGCCGACCCGTGAATACGGATCGGCGATGATAATGGTGGGCCCAACAGGATTTGAACCTGTGACCGACCGGTTATGAGCCGGGGGCTCTACCGCTGAGCTATGGGCCCTGTCCCTGGATGTCTATATGTCTATATAACCTTTGAGTTTTCGCGCGCGGCTGGGGTGCATGAGCTTCCTCAACGCCTTCGCCTCGATCTGCCGCACCCTCTCCCTCGTCACCTTGAAGATCGTTCCGACCTCTTCGAGGGTCCTCGGCGTGCCGTCGCCGAGGCCGAACCTCAGTCTTACGACCTTCTCCTCCCTCGGTGTCAGTGTCGCGAGCACCCTTGCCACCTGGTCCTTGAGCATCGAGTGTGCCGCCGTCTGGTCGGGCGACGAGGCGCCGGTGTCCTCGATGAAGTCGCTGAGGTTACTGTCGTCGTCCTCGCCGATCGGCCTGTCGAGCGATATCGGTTCCATCGAGGCCTTCATCACGCTCTTGACCTTGCCGACAGGGTAGTCGAGTCGGCTGGCGACCTCTTCGGGCGTCGGCTCGCGGCCGAACTCCTGTATCAGCTTGCGCTGGGTGCGCGAGACCTTGTTTATCGCCTCGATCATGTGCACCGGCACCCTGATCGTCCTCGCCTGGTCGGCGATCGCCCTGGTGATCGCCTGCCTGATCCACCACGTGGCGTAGGTGCTGAACTTGTAGCCTTTTCGATAGTCGAACTTGTCGACGGCGCGCATCAGGCCGCTGTTGCCCTCCTGGATCAGGTCGAGGAATTCGAGTCCGCGGTTCGTATATCGCTTGGCGATCGAGATAACGAGACGGACGTTCGCCTCTATCATCTCCTGCTTTGCCCTCTCGGCCTTGCGCTCACCGAACCTGACGTCGCGGACGATCTTCTTCAGTGACTGGTACTCGACGTTTTCGTGCTTCTCGATCTGGCGGCACTCGCGCTCGATGACCTTTATCCTGCCGCAGAAGTCCTCGAGGTTCTCTCTGGACCACTTGACCCTCTTCTTCAGCTCCGACTTTGCCTTTGTGGAGCGGCCCTTCATGACCTTGACCGCTTCGCGCACATCTTCGGCGGTCATGCCGATAAACTTCTCGTATTCGTGAAGCTCCTTGTAGTGCTTCTCGAGCTCGCCGAGGATCTCCTTGTTGCATTCGACCATCCAGGCGACCTGAACTGGATGCACCTTGATCCTGGAGTATTTTTCCTTGAGCTTCCTGTTCTTGTTCTCGAGCTGTTTGATCAGCTCCGCTTCCTTCTTCTTGCTGATGCGCTTGCGGCGTTGCGCCCTGATATCGAAGGACTCGTTGCGCAGCTTGATTATCTGCTTCAGTATCGAGGTGTACTTTTTCTGGTCCTTCTTCCCCGAGTAATGCGGGTGAAGACCTCCTGTCTCGAGCTGGAGGACCTCCTCGAGACGCACCTCCTCGGATTCGATGAGCCTTACATACTCGACGAGGCGGTCGGTCGTCGAGGACAGGCTGAAGATCGCGTGGACGATCTTGCCATTGCCCGTCTCAATGCGCTTGGCGATCTCGATCTCGCCCTCGCGGTTGAGCAGCGGGACCTTGCCCAGCTCGCGAAGGTACATCCTTACCGGATCGTCGTACCGGACGCCTGGACTGAGCATATCCTCGACCTTCTTCGCTTCCTTCTGCTCGCGCCTGGCCTGGGCGTCGATCTTCAACCGGGCCTTCTCGTCGGTGTCGAAGAACTCGATGTTCTCTTCACTGAGCTTGTCGTAGAGGGGAATGATATCTTCGGTATTAAACTCCATACCTACCAGACCCTCTATCTCTTCGTGGAGAACGTAACCCTTCTCACCGGCGAGTTTCCGGATTTCTACAAGAACTTCTTCAATCCTGTTGCGATCCATCAAGACTGAGAATCCTCCTTGATCTCCAGTTTACCGAGCTCTCTTTCGATCTCGATATAAGCCGAGACTATTCCTATCCTCTCGGATGAAGTCTCGTCCGAACCTTCTTCTTCAAGCTGCCTGAGGCGCTCCTTCATCTCGGCCATCTCGACCTTCAGGGCCGCCTTCTTGATCCACAGCACCGTATCGTGGAGGATCTCACGAGCCGGGCCCGGGGGCGGCTCGGCGAGCGTTATCTCGGCGGCAAGTGCCGAAAGCTCCGGGTCGCTGATCGAGCCGGTAAACCGGGGACCGGCCGGATCGACGCCGTTCTCTACCGCCGCCTTGAGGGCCTTGAGAAGCTTCCTGTAGCTTTCCCCCTCGAGATCCTCTTCGATCACGTTATTTATTACCAGGGCGGCCAGGGCGGCGCTCGTGAGCGCGATCCTGAACATCACCTTCTGGTTCTCTTCTCTTTTTGTGACGGTGTGCCGAACGGATCGTTCGGCGGACGGCTTGCGCCTTTTTCCGGGCTTGAGGCTCGATTTGAGGGCCGCTACGGGTATCTCGAAGAGGCTGGAGATCTCCTGCAGAAGTATCTCCCGCCTCACCCCGTCGTCTACCCGGGAAACCGTCGCGAGCAGGTGCTCTACAACCTGCTGTTTGCGCGATGCGGTTCTTGCCCCTTTCCGGACCTCGCGGTGGAGGTAGTTAAAATAATCAGGAGCAGAACTCATCAACTCCCGGAGAGCCTCTACTCCTTCTTTTCTTATGAAACTGTCGGGATCTTCTTTTTCCGGCAAAATGACTATACTGGTATCCAGCCCCTCGATTACAAGCTGGTCAGCAGCCCTTACTGCCGCGCGTACTCCCGCCCTGTCACCGTCATTGATAATATATATACGTTTAGCGTATCGTGCAAGCAATCTGGCCTGATCTTCTGTCAGGGAAGTGCCGCACACGGCACATATATTGGTGATCCCGCCATTCCAGAGCATCAAGTGATCTACATAACCCTCTACTATCACGGCCGTTCGGGACTTGCGAATATCGTCCTTCGTCTGGTTGAGCCCGTAGAGGATTTTACCCTTGTGGTAGATGGGATTCTCCATGGAATTGAGGTATTTGGGCTCTGAATTGTCCAGAACACGGCCCGCGAAACCCACCACACGTCCCGGCAGGTTGTGGATAGGAAATATTATGCGGTTCCTGAAGTAGTCCCTGTAGCCCGCAGCCCCCCTGCTCCGCATTATAAGCCCCATTTCGAGGAGGGTGTCCTTCTTTATTTCTGTCTCCGAGGCCGCCTTGTAAAGCGATTCCCAGGAGGGACCGGCGAAGCCGATCCTGTACTTCTCGATCTGTTCTGTGCCGAATCCCCTGCGCTTAAGGTATTCAGAGGCTTCCCTGCTCTCCTCGAGGCCTTTCCTGAAGTGGAGCTGTGCGAACTCCATCGCCCTGTAGAACGGATCGAACCTGCTGCGGTCCTCACTGCCGGTCAGGTACCTCCCGACGTCGACGTTCAGCGGCCCCGCAAGCTCCTTTACCGCCTCTACGAATCCTACTCCCTCGTACTCCATCAGGAAGCTGTAGACGTTCCCGCCCTTGCCGCAGCCGAAGCAGTGGTAGATCTGCTTCTCGGGACTGACCATGAAGCTCGGGGTCTTCTCGCCGTGAAAGGGGCAGAGGGCCTTGAAATTGCGCCCGGCGCGTTTCAGATCGAGGACTCCGCCGATCACCTCGACGATATCCGTCCGCTCCCTGATGTCATCAATGACATTGTCGGGTATCATTGTTCTTAAGTTACCTTTTACTGACCTGTCAGTTATCAGAGATGAAGGTCGTCTTCTTGTTCGGTTTCGGGGCCTTGATGACCATGAACCGCAGGTCGGCGTCACTCTCGTTGTACCAGCAGTGCACGATGTCCTTCGGACTCTCGACGAGCGAGTCTTTCGTGACCTCTGATTTCTCCTCGCCGACCTCCACTACGCCCGTTCCTTCCAGCACATAAAAAGCCACGTCTACCGGGGTAATGTGACGCTTGAGATTCTGACCCGGCGTCAGCGTGATCACCGTGATCATCGCGTCGTCGGTATTGTACAGGTTGCGTGCGTCGACGCCGTGCGCGGTCTCCATGATCTCCATGTCGCTCAGTTTCCTTATGATCATTCTCTGACATCCCTTCTGTACACAGTCTATTTCAGCTTGACTATCGCAACGCCGTCGCCGCCGAACGCCGGTTCCCCCGGCCTGACATCGGCGACACGCGGATCGCTCCTCAGCATGTTGTAGACCGCCTGCTTGAGGATCCCACGGCCTATCCCGTGGATGATCCGGACCGTTCCGAGGCCCTGCAGGGCCGCCCTGTCGATGAAGGCGTCGACCTTCTCCATGGCCTCTGCCCTCTCGAGCCCGCGGATCATCAGCTCTGTCTCGACCGGTTCGTCGTAAGGCACGTCGTAGCTTACCTGCGGCCTTTTCGGCTTCTGTTTCGGGCTATCCGCCTTCGAGAGATCGCCCGCCTTTGTTTCTACCCTCATGCCTCCGGGCAGTTCCAGCAGTATCCTGGAACTCCCCTCGACCTCGATCACCTTCCCCTTCCTGCCGAGGCTGATGACCATGACCCACTGGCCGGGAGCGAGTGTGTCGGGATCGACGGGCTCGAGAGAGCCTCTCGGCCTTAACGGCTTTATCTCCTTCTCGAACTGCTCGGCTCTATTCCGGATCTCCTGCTTCGAGCGGGCGATGACTTTGCGCTCCGCCTGGGCGGTGCGGATATCCTTTACAAGCCGCTCCATCTCTACGCGCGTCGACTTGACGATGTCGAGCGCCTCCCTGCGCGCCTCCTGCTCGAGTTCCTCGCGGTTCTCCTCGAGGTGATCGAGGCGGTTGCGGTAGCTGCCGACGAGGCGTTCGAGCTCCTCTTCCTTACTTACCAGATGTTCGCGCTCGGCTGTGAGCATCTGCTCGGTCCTCTCCAGATCGGCCAGCAGCTCCTCTAACTTGAGCGAGGGGCTGGCCATGTTCTCCCTGGCCTTATCTATTATCTCTCCGGGGAGTCCCATCCTTCCAGCCGTCTCGATACCCCAGCTCCGTCCCGGTATACCCATCTTCATCCTGTAGAGGGGCTGCAGTTCGTCGGGGTCGAACTCGAGGGTAGCGTTCCTGGCGTAATCGGTGTCGTGGGCCCAGCCCTTGAGAAAACTCATGTGCGTCGTCACGACGGTCCTGCCACATCTCGTGGAGAGGTCTTCGAGCAGGGCGCCGGCGAGCGCCGCTCCTTCCTCCGGATCGGTCCCGTCCCCTATCTCATCGACGAGGACGAGCGAATCGGGACCGGCGAGCTCGAGGATCCTCTTCATCTTGATTATCCTCGACGAGAAGGTGCTGAGCGATTTCTCGATCGACTGGTCGTCTCCGATATCGACGAATACGGCGGGGTGGTCGGGAACGACCGTGCCGTCGAGGCACGGCAGCAGCAGTCCGTGCCTGTCCATCAGGACCATGAGGCCAATCGTCTTTAGGGCAACGGTCTTGCCGCCCGCATTGGGACCGGATATCACGAGGGTCTTCAGGCCTTCGCCGCATGAGAGGTCGAGACCCGTCACTTCCCTGCCCTCTCCCTCCTCGGCGAATCCCTTCTCGAGAAGGGGGTGCCTCGCCGATCTTATTACCAGCGTTCCGTCCGTGCTGTGGAGGGGAGAGACGCACCTGTACTTCGCGGCGAATACCGCCCTGGCCCTTATCGCGTCGATGATCAGAAGATTGTTCTGGTTGCCGGACAGGTCGTTTCTTGCTGCGTATACTTCTGATGTCAGGGCGGCAAGGATCCTGAGGACTTCGTCCCGCTCGCTGTGGATGGCCGCCTCGAGGCGGTTGTTCTCCTCGACAAACTCGAGAGGCTCCATGAAGAGAGATGCCCCGCTGCCGCTCTCGTGGTGGACGATGCCCTTGACGTGCGATGCCTCGTCTCTCGGCAGGGAGACGACGAACCGCTCCCCACGCAGCGTGACGAACTCCTCTCCCCTTCCCTTCGTGTGGGCGGAAACGAAGTCGGCGCACTCGTTCCGGAGCTTCGAGCGGAGGTTGCCGACTTTTTTCCTCAGCCGGGCGAGTTCCGGGCTCGCCCTGTCGAGCACCTCGAAATCGGGGCCGATCGTCTTCTCAATCCTCTTGACGATATCATCGCGAATAGAGAATCCGGTGAGGTATTCATAGATCAGCGGCAGGTCCTCCTTCGATCTCTCGATGAACCTGCTCACCTCACCCGCCTTCCTCTCGGCGGCGGCGACGGCGCTTAGGTCCTCGCCCGATGAGGTCATCCCTTCGGCGCTGATCCTCGAGAGCTCCGCCGCGCTGTCCCTCCAGCCAGCCATCGGAAGATCCTCCCCGTTCTGCCGGATCTTCATGAGCTCGAGCGTCTCGTTCTGGCGTTTCTCTATCTCCCCAATCGTGCCGAGGAGAGGCGCGGACAGAATGACGCCTGACGTCCGCTCCGAGGCTGCCTGCCCCGCGACCATCTCGAGGACCGCGCCAAGCTCGAGCTTCTCCGCGGCCTGCGACAGTTCATCTTTCAATGCGGAACGTCTCGCGCCCTGGTCCATCGTATTCCTTTTCGGGGGATGCGGGATCAGTCTTCCGGATCTTTTTCCAGCCGCTTTTTGCTCTTCTCGAAATTTTCTTTGATGTTATCGATCGTTTTCTTCGCGTCCCTGAGTGCATCTGAGTCCTTGATCCTCGCGATCTGATCGAATTTCGCGCCTCCCGGGATATTGCTCACCACGAGGTCAAACATCATCGGCAGGACGGGATATATGGCGCCGGTGACCGGGTCCTCCCTGACCTCGCCTTTTATATTATCCGGGAACGGGAGAACCATTATCAGTGAGAGCACGAGACTGACGAGTAGCACGCCCTTCAGCGCACCGAAAAGCCCGCCGGCGACGCGGTCGAACATCCCCATGATCGTCAGGCCGAAGAGTTTCTGCAGCCAGTGGCCGATAAAATGTACGCCGATGATGATCCCCATGAAGATCGCCAGTGCGGCGAGCGCGAGTGAGATCCTGTAATCAGCCGATGTCCTTCCCTCTATCCAGACGGCGAGATTGTGGGCGAGGTAAAACGCCGCCAGAAAGGCCACGATGATCCCGAGCACCTCGAGCACCTGGCGTATCAGGCCCCTCTTGAGCCCGACGATAAAAAACCAGGCGAGGATCGCAATCACCAGTATTCGTACTATCTCCAACTGTCTATTCCCTGCCGCCGCGCAGCTGTTCGATCGCGATCGCCTTCACGACGCCTCCATCGACGCGTCCCTTGAACTTCGCCATCATCTGCCCCATTACCTTGCCCATGTCCTCCGGTCCGCTCGCACCGGTCTCTGATATTATGCTTTCGACTTCGGCTTTGATCTCGTCCTCTCCCATCTGCTCGGGGAGGTAGGTCATCACGATCTCGAGCTCCTTGCGCTCGCTCTCGACGAGGTCCTCGCGGCCACCCTGCTCGTAGCCCCTGATCGACTCGCGCCTCTTCTTCGCGTAGCTCGTCAGGATGGAGAGCTCCTTCTCCTCGCTCAGTTCGTCTCTCTCCGCAAGCTGGGCGTTCTTCATCTCACTTATCAGCATCCGCAGTGTGCTGAGACGAAGCTTATCCTTCTCCTTCATTGCAGCCTTGAGGTCTTCCCGCAGTTTTGCTGTGATTTCATTTCCAGCCATGTCATCCCCTTCGAGGTCTGATCCCGAATATGACTAATCGATGATTATATGCACGGCTGGCGGCGTGCGTCAACAAAAGGCGGGGCTTCTCTATGCCTTGCGGTCCTTTTCCCAGAGTATCATGAGGGAAACGATCAAAAAGGAGCTCGTCTCGCTTCTGAGCCGGTTCAGGCCGAGTGACACCTTGACGGCGCCGGCCGAAACGAGTGCCTCCTTCTCCGATTCGGTCAGTCCGCCCTCCGGACCGGCTATTCCCAGCATCTCGAGATCGCGCGCCGGCGTGCCGTGGGTCCGGCCGGGGCCGCCTTGCTCTCTTAATACGGCGGGGAAGGAGATGCCGTCGGCGTCGGCGAGATAAATCCTCCCGTAACCCTTCAAGCTGCCGAGGAACCGGGTGAAGGGTGTCACAGGCTCTATCCTCGTGAACCACGGATTACCCGATTGCTTGCAGGCCGCGGCGACCTTTCTCTCGAGGCGCTCCCGCTTTTTCAAGGCTTCCCGCTCGCCGCCCTTCCAGATGCTTCTCTCGCATTGAAACGGTATTATCCGCCTCACACCCATCTCGGCGCATTTCTCAATGGCCAGGTCCATTCTGTGGGACTTGATCAGGGGCACCGCGACATCGACGGTGCAGACCGGCCCGGCCTGTATTGCCGACACGATCTCGGCCGTGACACCGGAGCCCTTTTTCGGGTCGCCGATCGCTCCGCCAGTCCTGATCACGGCCCTGTACCTGCCGCCCTCTCCGTCGAGGAGGGTCACCTCGTCGCCCGGGTTCGCCCTGACGACCTTGAAGAGATGACGCGACTCGCCCTCTCCGAGGACGACCACATCACCCTTTGAGGGGGAACCATTGATGATAAAGAATCTCTCCGGTGACATATCAGGAAGTGTAGACTTTCCTGCCCGCGGGCGGAAGGTCGTTCTTGAGCTTTTTGTCGAGGTTCTCGAAGACCTCTTTTTCCTCGCTGGAGATGTTCTGCGGCGTCCAGGCGATCAACCTCACGAGCTGGTCGCCCCGGCCGTGGCCGTGGAGCCTCGGTATCCCTTTGCCTTTCAGGCGGAAAATCTTGTGCGAGTGTGTCCCGGCGGGTATCTTCAGCGCGGCCTTCCCCTCGAGGGTCGGTATCTCGACCTTGTCCCCGAGGGCAAGCTGACTGAATGTAATGGGCAGGTCGATCAGAATGTCGAAGCCGTGCCTCTCGAAGATCTCGTCCTCGATCTCCTCGATGACGATGATGAGATCACCGGGCATTCCGCCCCTCGGGGCCGAATCACCCTGGCCGGCGAGCGTGATGTAGTTGCCCGTCGATACGCCGGCGGGGATCTTCACTTCGACGCTGCTCGTGCCCTTCACCCGTCCGTCGCCGCTGCACCTCGCGCAGGGATCGGCCACTATCGTGCCCTCTCCGCCGCATGTCGAGCATGTCGATACGTTGACGAATGTGCCGAAGAGCGATCTCGATGCCTGCCTGATCTCCCCATGTCCCTGGCAGGTCGGACAGGTCTTGCGTTCGGAGCCCTTCGCGGCGCCCGAGCCGCCGCACTCCCTGCACGGGACCATCCTGGTGACCTTGATCTTCTTGACGATCTCCCTGGAGACCTCCGCCAGTGTGAGCTTGAGATGGATCTGGAGGTCCCTGCCCCTCATCCTCGCACCACCGCGCCTTCTTCCGCCTCCCCGGGAACCTCCAAAGAAGTCGAATCCACCGCCGCCCATACCGAAATCACGCATGAAGGCGCGCAGGGCGTCGTTCAGGTCGAATCCGCCGCTGAAGTCGAATCCACCCGCACCCCCGGCACCGCCCATCCCTGTATGGCCGAACTGGTCGTACCGCTCCCTCTTTTCCCGGTCGCGGAGCACCTCGTAGGCCTCTGTGGCCTCCTTGAACTTCTCCTCGGCCTCGTGGTCGCCTGGATTCTTGTCGGGATGATACTTGAGCGCAAGCTTGCGGTAAGCTTTTTTTATTTCATCGGTCGCGGCACTCCGCTCAACGCCGAGCACCTCGTAGTAGTCCCTTTTCGCCATGCCCCATCCGGTCGCTTGTTATATCCGTACGCCGCTTATTGAGATATCAGAGTTTCCTTACTCACCGGGCGAATCTGAATCGTTAGTCGCATGATGATACATCAGCTCGGCGATCTTGTACACAGCTGTCGAGAGATTCTCGGCCTCCTTGCGGATATCCTCCGGATCGGCATCATCTTTCTTTATCAGTTTCTTGAGGTCGTGCAGCGCTCCCTCGATAATCACCCTGTCGTCTTCGGGGATCATGTCGAGATGCTCCTCGAGTGTTTTCTCGGTCGAGTAGATGAGGATCTCCGCCTCGTTGCGGACCCTGGCGATCCTCTTCTTCTGCCCGTCCTCGAGGGCGTGCTCCTCGGCGTCCTTGACCATTCTCTCGATATCATCCTCTGAAAGGCCGCTCGCGAC
The DNA here is from genome assembly GCA_030613345.1 of Candidatus Krumholzibacteriota bacterium. GTDB lineage: Bacteria > Krumholzibacteriota > Krumholzibacteriia > Krumholzibacteriales > Krumholzibacteriaceae > JAUWCL01. The sequence goes on along the minus strand of JAUWMD010000019.1, from coordinate 5,599 downwards.
CTTGATCTGTATCTTCTGCTCCTTGCTGGTGCCGAGATCCTTGGCTGAGACGTGCATGATGCCGTCCGCGTCGATGTCGAAGGTGACCTCGATCTGGACGACCCCGCGCGGTGCGGGCGGGAGACCGATGAGGTCGAACCTCGCCAGCGTCCTGTTGTCCTTCGCCATCTCGCGCTCTCCCTGCAGAACATGGATGCTCACTGCCGGCTGGTTATCCGTAGCCGTCGAGAAGACCTGGCTCTGCTTGCACGGTATCGTCGTATTGCGGTGAATCAGCGTCGTCATCATCCCGCCAAGCGTCTCTATCCCGAGACTGAGAGGGGTGACGTCGAGCAGTAGTATCTCGTCGACGTCGCCGGAAAGGACTCCGCCCTGTAAGGCGGCTCCCATCGCGACGACCTCGTCTGGATTGACGCCCTTGTGAGGCTCCTTGCGAAAGAAGTCGTTCACGAATTTCCTCACGGCGGGGATCCTCGTGGAGCCGCCGACCAGGATGACCTCGTCTATATCCTCGACCTTCATCTGCGCGTCCTCGAACGCCTGCTTGCAGGGCTCGAGCGTCTTCTGAACAAGAGGATGGATGAGCTTCTCCATCTCGGCCCGGGTCAGGACCATGTCGAGATGCTTCGGACCATCCTCATCTGCACAGATAAAGGGCAGGTTTATGTTCGTCTCGTGGACCGAGCTTAGCTCGCACTTGGCCTTCTCCGCCGCTTCCCTGATCCTCTGCATCGCCATCTTGTCCTCGGCCAGGTCCACCCCGCCGGTTTCCTTGAAGTTATCCACTATGAAGCCGACGACTACGCGATCGAAATCGTCGCCGCCGAGCATTGTGTCGCCGTTTGTCGACTTGACCTGATATACGCCCCCGCTGAGCTCGAGTATCGAGATGTCGAAGGTGCCGCCGCCGAGATCGTAGATGGCGATCTTGCCCTTCTTGTCCTTGTCGAGCCCGTAGGCGAGCGCGGCCGCAGTCGGCTCGTTGACTATCCTCTTCACTTCGAGTCCCGCGATCTTGCCCGCGTCCTTCGTCGCCTGACGCTGGCCGTCGTTGAAATAGGCCGGAACGGTGATTACAGCCTCGGTGACTTCCTCGCCGAGATATTCCTCCGCGAAGGTCTTTATCGCGCGAAGTATCATCGCCGAAATCTCCTGCGTGCGATAGCTGCGGTCTTTGAGCTCGACGAGGATCTCGTCGTTCTTTCCGCTCTTGATCAAGTAGGTCACCTGCTTCGTCTCTTCCTCGGCCTCGGAGAACCTTCTGCCGATGAAACGCTTAATGCTGTATATCGTGTTGTCGGGATTGGTCACCTGCTGCCTCTTTGCCAGCTGTCCGACCAGTCTCTCGTTGTTCTTCGCCAGAGCGATGACCGAAGGAGTAGTACGTCCACCCTGGGTGTTCGGAATGATCGCCGGCTCGTTCCCCTCGATTACAGCGACGCACGAGTTTGTCGTTCCGAGATCGATACCAATTACCTTACCCATGTTCCTGTCCTCTTTCCGGCGGCGCCAGACTCCTGTCAGCCACTGCCCTTCGAGACAACGACTCTGGTCGGTCTGATCACCTGGTCGTTTAGCATATATCCTTTCTGAACCACTTCAGCGACGATCCCCGCCTCAACGTCTTCACTCTGCATCTCGGCTAACGCCTCGTGATACTGAGGATCGAACGGCTTGCCCAGCGCTTCGATCTCGCTGAGCCCGTTGCGCTTGAGCATGTCGAGGAGGGATGAATGAATAAGTGTGATACCACCCCTGAAATGTTCACTCGAATCCCCCGAATGCTCGAACGCCCGGTCAAGGTCGTCGAGAACGCCGAGAATTTCTTTCAATAATTCGGCATTCGCTTGATTTTTAAGCAAATCCCATTCCTGACGGGTCCTCTTCTTGTAGTTTTCGAACTCCGCGGCGAGACGCATGAGCCTATCTTCTTTAATCCCTACGACTTTTTCCGTCTCGACAAGCCTCTCGCGAAGCTTCTGGAGCATCTCGTTCTTCTTGGCAAGATGTTCGGCTACCTGGGCTTTAGATGGCTTTTTGGGCCTTTTCTTGCCGGATTCCCTGCCCCGGGGCTTTTCAACCGTTTCGGCGTCGGGATTCTTCAGCCATTCCAGTTCGTCTTCGCCGGATGGCTCCACAGACTCTTCAGGCGTTGCAGATGAGGCCACCTCGCCTTCTTCGTCCTCAACATCGTCATGCAGGATCTCGATGTCGTCGGGCCCGACGGCGTCCTGTATCTCCACCTTCCGGGCGGATCCGGTCTTTCCGTCCTTTTCACCTTCGCTGGTCAAGGGATCTTCCTTCCGTTTTCCAGTTCCATCCCCTCCTGCGGTTTCATCAGTTTCTGATAACCTGTCAGAGCTCTATCAGCTCGCGCGCCATCCCGTCGAGCAGGGACAGGACCGACCGGTAACTCATCCTCGTCGGCCCGAGCACTCCGAGCAGCCCCTCGCATCTTCCCGCGGGGATTGCCCTGGTCACGACCGAGAAATCCTTCAACTCCTCGATCTCGTTCTCAGTGCCTATCGTCACCATCACTCCGCGCCCGAAGCGGTTTCTCATCGCCCTCAGCATCCGGCGCTTCTCTCCCATCAGCGAGACGAGAGAGCGCAATATGCGGGGGTCCTGCATCTCCGGTGTATCTTCGGTGCTGTCCGTTCTTCTCAGATAGTACTCCAGGTCATACATCCCTCCGAAGAGGTAGTCCGCTTCGCCGGCGATCACTTCGGCGATTTGCCTGTCCGGCCCGGCGCACTCCCTGGCGCATCCGGCCAGGCGTGCGGCCACCTCGCCGAGCGGACAACCCGCTATCCGTTCGTTTATTATCTGGACGGCCCCGTCGATGATACGCGGCCTGTACCTGCGGTCCATTTCGACCTCGACTATCCTCTCCTTGCCATCCTCGGTGCGCAGGATGACGAGCGCCCTGTTGCCCTCGCGCTGGATCATCTCGAGCCTGCCGACCCTGCCTCCTGGGCCGGAGATACCGACCATCAGCCCGACACAGCTGGTCAGCTCACTGATCAGCTGTGACGTTGTCGTCATTACTCCGCGGATGTCACCGCGGTTGCGGCCCATCCTCGACTTAAGCTGCTCGATGACGCGCCTTGACGGACGGCCTATCTTCCCTATCCCATCGACGTACAGACGGTATCCCGTGTCGCTCGGCACACGGCCCGAGGAAACGTGAGGCTTGTAGAGATAACCCTTGGATTCGAGGCGGTTCAGGATTGCACGGATATTGGCCGAACTGGACTGAAGCCGGTATTTTTTCTTCAGCATTTTCGAGCTGACCGGCTTGCGCGTCTTGATATACAGATCCACTACGCTGCGCAACATTCCTGATTCTACGGAAGTTACATCATTTATGGCCATCATTTCTGGCACTCTCCATTTAAGACTGCTAACCGTTTGCCATAATGTAGGGTCTGGCCGCCTCTTTGTCAAGCGCGGTAACTGCCTGTCATAACAGCATATTGCCTCCCGACAGCGGTGTCCGGAAAACGTGTTGCCGGGGGCGTTCCGCAGCCTATCAGGACCGAAGTTGCAATAATAATGCCCTGTGGGAAAAATTTCTTCTGATCGTTGTCTGTAAGCACCCTTTCGGGCGGAAACTCACCTGATTATATCGCCGATCCTGGCGACCCGCACCCAGGGCCACTCCTTCTGGACCGAGAAATATATGAACAGGGCCTTGCCCATTACATATTTCCTGTCGAGCATGCCCCATTCGCGAGAGTCGGCACTGTTGTCCCTGTTGTCGCCCATCACGAAGATGTGCCCCTTCGGGACCGTGCGTGGCCCGTAGTTGCTCAGCACCCTGCCGCCTCGTATGTGTTTAGTGTAGCTCTCCTCCATCACCTTCCCGTCAACCTTGAGGATCTTGCCTTTGACCTCTACTGTCTGGCCCTCGACGGCGATGCACCGCTTGATGTAGTCGGTCTTTCCGTCCCTCGGATACTTGAAGATGATGATGTCTCCGGGCTTCGGGTCCTTTATGGCGGGGAGCCTGTAGTCCGTCATCGGGACCTTGGCGCCGTAGATGAACTTCGACGCGAAGAGGAAATCGCCCTTCAGCAGTGTATCCTCCATCGACTCGGAGGGGATGTGATAGCTCTGCACGATAAGCGCGCGTACTATGAGCGCGAGAACGACCGCTGTGACGATTATCTCTATATATTCACGAAGCTTCGACTTGGGCGGAGCTTCTTTCTTCTTTCTGCTGCCATTTTCCTTATCTGACATCCGATCCTCCGGGCATTCTGTAATCACCATTATATACGATTCGAGCCCGCCGCTGCTTTACAGGGAGCATCCCCGCCGGCGCGGGCCCACGCGACATAATGCAACATCGGCACCTAGAAATCAACAACTACGGCAAGCTCCGTCCCCCCTCCCCTGCGGGCGGTCTCGACTCGGAAACGCATGTCGTGCAGGTGGGCATCGACGTAGGCATCGAGCATCACGACAAGCACGACTCCGGTTGTCCACCATATCCAGTCAATCGTCCTCTCCTTGTACTCCTCGTACCAGAAGTTGGCGTTCCTCCATTCGTAACTGAGGCAGAGATCCTCGCTGCCGGGAAAGCACGGTTTGTACTGGTCGTAGCTGTCCCTCTCCTTGAGGTAGTCGTTCGCCTTTCTGTAGTTGTGAAAGATATTCATTAGATAGAACGTCTCGACGCTGAAGACGATGACGGCCTTGAGCGCCTTCTCGTTGTAGATCTGGCCCAGTCCGGGGAACACGATGGCGCATAGCATCGCCGTCTTCGGGTTTTTCCTCTTCTTCCAGGTCGACCCCTCGATGTCGGGCTCGCCCGTCTCTCTGGCGAGAAGCTCCTTGATATGGTCGGACGACCAGTCCTGCTGCCCTCCGCTTTTCGCCGTTGTATCGGCCGGTACCGTCAGGATAAGGGCGGGAAAACCGGGACCGGAAGCGTTCTCTCCTGCAAAGCACGCACCTCCGGCGATCAATGCCGCGAGGACTGCGGGCGGGATCATCAGCCTGCGAAGACTCAACCGGTTCTCCCCGTTGCTCCCCGACGCGTTCGATTATCTACGCGCCGGAAAGAAATATGGCGGGAACGTGTGGGAATCGAACCCACCCCGGATGGTTTTAGCACCCGGCAGAAGGATTTGAAGTCCTCGGGGCCCACCAGAACCCATCCATTCCCGCCCGATAAAAGATAGTTAAATTCCGGGGCATTTTAAAGAAGCTCAATCGAGAAGGGCGATCGCCTCGATCTCGACCAGCGCGCCCAGGGGCAGTGCGCCGACCTCGAAGGCCGCCCTGGCCGGGGGATCCGACTCGAAATACCCGGCGTATATCCCGTTCATCATTTTGAAGTCATCCATCGACTTGAGCAAGACGGTCGCCTTGACTATCGAGTCCATGCTTCCGCCGGCCTCCTCTGCGATCGACTTCAGGTTCTCGAGAACCTGCTTGACCTGGGCCTCGAGTCCCCCGGCCATATCGCCGGTCGCCGGATCGATGCCGATCTGGCCAGAGATAAACAGCAAGTCTCCCGCCCTGACCGCCTGGCGGTAAGGGCCGCCTGCGGCAGGCGCCGTGTCAGTACTGATTATCCGCGTCATCTGCT
>JAUWMD010000119.1 GCA_030613345.1 Candidatus Krumholzibacteriota bacterium | reverse complement strand
ACATCAGCATGCTGATGATCAGAAGGATCAGCCACCGGAACCAGCGCTTCTCCTCGATGTTGGATGCTTTGGCCATGGTCACTCTTCCTTTCCGTTCAGGCTCCTGATTCCGTATTCTGTTCCTCTACGAATCGATGCCATGATGCGGTGAACGGGCCGTTTCGTGCAACTAGAACTTCCCCGTGTACTTCCACCAGAGATGATCGCCGAGGTCCCAGTAGGCCTTCGTGGCCCGGTCGGCGAACTCTCCCGTGTAGTGGGTGAGATACTTCTTTGCCTTTTTCGGGGACTTCGCGAAGAGCTCGGCGGCCTTTCGCTCGACCTCTGCCTGCCTGGCGAAAGCCTCCTCCTCGAAGGCCGTCCTGACCGAGTCGACCTCGACCCTCATCTGTCCCCACTTCTGCGCGGAGAGGTCGGAGACTCGGTTGAACGCCCACCACGCGCAGTCCCGGTCGAACGCCGGGCGGCCGCAGACCTTCCACGAGACGGGAATGTCGGTGATCCCGCAGTATACCGGCACGAACGCAGTCATGGCCGGATTGTCCCACCCTAACCAGACGAGCCCTCCGACCGGGTCGGGCAGCCAGGAGCGCGACTGCGTGATCGTGATGTATGTGCAGTAGTATCTCGCGATGCATCGCTCTCCCATCCTGTTCCAGCCACCGTTGACCTTGAAGAGGGGCATCATGTCGTAGTGCATGAACGGATTGGCGTACGGACTCTTCTCGAATTTTCCGGGCTCCGTCTCGACATACATGAACTTCGTCATGTCGTACTCGGTCCCCTCGAATGTGTCGCGGAATATCTCCATCAGCCGTGCGATTGTAACGAGCGTGTCGGGCTTTATCGAGAAGGGGTATTCCTTATCGTTCGGATCGAGCTCGAGCGAGGGGGCGATAAGGTCGAAGACCCTCCACTCACGCCGCCTCGCCGCCATGCTCGTGCGGCCGTCGGGATTGTAGGCGTAGGCGAACCTGAAGGGCTCGCCCGAGTCTGGATCCCAGTAACCTCTCTCGATCGCCACATCGAAGATATTTTCCGAGGCCATGAAATGATCGGTGTCGCCGAGATCTATCTCGAGGATCCTCGCCGCGTTGGCGTTGACGCCGACATGATCGTCCGGAATCCGCCGGGCCACCCAGACCGCGCCGACGCAGTCCTCGCCGCAGCCGAGTATCTCGAACTCCCATGCTTCCTGAGGGTCGGCGAAGCTGAGGCACTCACCGCCGTCATTGTAACCGTACTCCGCGACCAGGTCGCCGATGACCGTGATCGCCTCCCTGCAGGTCGCCGCCCTCTCGAGGGCGATCCGGCACAATTCCTCGCACGAGAACCCGGCCGATCTGTTCCTCAGCTCTTCCCTCCCGCCAAACGTCGATTCCCCGACGGCGAGCTGACGGTCGTTCATGCATGGATACGACGTATTGATATACCCGTGCGTTCGTTCGACCTGAGGGATCTCCACGGCAAGCCTTACCCCTGCCGTATCCCCGGGGAATTTCATGAATCGCAGGCCCGAGTAGACACCGCAGGCAGATCCGCCGCGGTGCCTCCCTGGCGGAACGAGGTCGAACCACGTCCTGTCGACCCTGCTGTCGCATGTATGGGAAGTAGTCACGGAGCCGTCGGCCGAAGCCTTTCTACCGACCATTATCGTGGTGCAGGCGTCGGGCGCTGCGGGGATAACTGCCGCGAGTAGAAGGGCTGCGGCTACAGCGGTCATCGTTCTTCCGTTCACCGGATACCTCCATGGTGAGTGGATATCTTGTAGCAGTCTTCCGGCCGATAATAAAGGCAAGTTTCTTCTGGAAACAGCTTGCCGGAATGGTGTATATTATTACCAGTATTTTGTACAAACAAGGAGATTGTTTAAAAGTTACTCTACGTTCCAAGATCGACCCGGTCCAGGAGCCATTCGATACAGTTCTGATTCCTGCCTCATCAATCCCAGGACTAATCTGAATCGATGACTGCCTTGAGCCGGGGAAGCATGCCGGAACAGCGCACGCGCATGACTGCCGATCCTGAACCACGGCAAGCCGCTGATGAAAGAGAGGTGGTTCCCGAAGCCGACGAAATCAAACTGCCGCACACGCGGCAGCGACCGACCGTTTAGCTTTGTTTTAGATTCGAAAGGACCCGAAAGAAAATGGCCAAGAATATCTACGTGGGGAACCTTCCCTTCTCAACGACCGACGATGATCTTAGCGAGCTGTTCGCCCCCTTCGGCGCCGTCAAGGCCGCCCGTGTCATCAAAGACAGGATCACCGAGCGCTCGAGAGGCTTCGGCTTTGTCGAGATGGAAAACGACGAGGAAGCCGACAAGGCTATCGGCGAGATGAACGGCAAGGATATCGACGGACGCCCCCTCAAGGTCAGCGAGGCCAAGCCCCGCGAGGAACGTCGCGGCGACGGCAGTTACTAGAGACACAGGTCTCATGCAAGCCTTCGAGCCGTTTATAAATACAGAAAGGGCGGGATATCGATCCCGCCCTTTTGCTGTTCGGACCCTGGCATTTTCCACACCGGGCGCACCGGGGCGGAAAGGCTCTCCGTAAAAAAACGGGGCCGACGAGACTCGAACTCGCGACCTCCGGCGTGACAGGCCGGCGTTCTAACCAAACTGAACTACGACCCCGCAATGATCCTTTAAACTGACCCGCCGGGAGCACCGCTGCTCGAGTGATATTGAAAGAAAAAAAGCGGCCTCCGCCGTCAGTGCCCTATTTATAACAGGTCTCCAGATACAAGTCAATCCAATTATGCGGTCTTCCGGGCACCCTGCAGCGCCTCTATACACGTCCCTGGATCATACCCGCTACCAGGTCGGCAGCCGCATCATAGATCCCGTAAGTCACGACCACGGAACTGCCCGGCGGGAGCAGGGCGGCGTCCCACGGCCTCCCCGCAACAACCAGGGAATCGTACCCGGCAGCGACGGCACGGATAACATCCTCCGGCGGCGCCTTCCGGCAGAGTATAAACAGAGCCCGCCTCGCCGCAGGCCGTCTGACCGGCTCGAAGAGGTACAATCCTGTCTCCAGACCATCTCCCGTCCTCACCGGACTGAGCTGATCCGGACCGGAGAATCGCTCCGGCACACGTTCGGAGACATGATCCGGAATGCCATCCCCGGGATCGACGTACGGCCCGGCCTCGTCGAGCCCCCTGAGCACTCTGAAGATGAATCTCCTGACGACATAGCTGTCGAAATCCGGCTTTTCGCCGAGGAAAACCGGCAATACAGGCTCGCCGGACCACCTTCCGCTATTTCCCGGACTATCGCTCCCGGCGACAGAAAAGACGCTTCTCATCAATAACGCTTCGTTGACAGATGCATACCCTCCCTTGTCCAGGAAAGCCTGCAGATCGGCCGGGGAAGGATCTCCTTTAAAAGTCTCGTTCGCTCTGTCTCTGAGCGAAACTATCCTCGCCGCCGATCCCTCCATACGTTCGGCCAGGGCGGCCGTCGAAAGCTCCTTGCCGAGGGGGGCTGAATGGAGAGCCAGTTCGGCATATACCTCCTCGAGCGGTCTCGACATCAGGAGCAGGTCGTTCCCCGCCTCGAGGGCCCTTGCGGCGATGGTGGCGGGTACAGCGTCGCCTGACTTGCGCCCCCCCGACGCGGGCTCGACAGACTTCATCGCGCGCCCGGCGGGCAGAGCGCCGGCCATCTCCAGCGCATCGGTGATGACCACACCCTCGAACCCCAGTTTCTCCCTCAGCAGCCCGGTGACGATCCTGCGGTCGAGTGATGCGGGGAGATCGTGTTCGGTCAGCGCGATATGAGCCATCATCACCGTATCGGCTCCCTCTTCGATTCCCGCGATGAACGGCGGCAGTTCCTCCTCCCGGAGCTGTTCGATCGTCCTGCCGATCACCGGAAGTGTCAGATGCGAGTCAAGAGAGGCGGCGCCGTGCCCCGGGAAATGTTTCAGGCAGCTCAGCATCCCCTCCCCGGCTATCGCCCTCACGGCGATCCTCACTGCAGAGGAAACTATCTCGGGGTCTTCCCCGAAAGACCTGGTGCCTATGACTGGATTGAGGGGCTCCGAGTTGACGTCGGCGACCGGCGAGAGCGAGAGGTTGATGCCGCAGATCCTCATCAGCCGCGACGTCGCCGCTGCGATTCCCGCCAGGAGCTCCTCCGACCTCGGCCTCCAGGCGGCCATCTGTGATGGGGGCACCCCTATCGCCCTGGCGAGCACCGAGATCCTGCCCCCCTCGTGATCTGCCATTATCAGCGGCGGCAGACCTGATGCCGCCTCGACGAGAGACGTCACCTCGCCGGTGAGCCGGCCGAGCTGCGCGGCGCTCTCGACGTTACGGTGGAAAAGGATCAAACCGGCAGGCGGACCTTCGGAGAGCATTTCACGCTCAGCCTGCGTTAATTCAGTGCCGGCCAGCCCCGTCACGAGAAAAGGGGACAGCAGTCGGTGTATATCGCTGATATCGGTAGACATGGGATATTCCTTCAGTAGATCTTGCTCAACGCAGCCCCAGGATAGTAGTGGGCTAGGATCCTCTCGGCGCTGTATCCCCCGGATGCCATCCCGATGGCTCCCGACTGGCACATGCCGACACCGTGGCCGTTCCCTCCGCCCTTGAGGCGGATCTGCCTGACCCGTCCCCCACGCCTGCTGACCTCCATCTTGAAGAGTGTGGACCTCAGGATCGGCCCCTTGGCCGATTCGGGCCTCAGTACCCACCGGATCCGGTCGCCCTCGACCCTGTAGGTGCCGTTATCGGTGACGATCTCGACCACCCTGGCCCTGCCGCTCGGGGCGTGCCCGACCACCCTTATATCGCGGATAACGTTGAACGGGGCCACCCTGCCGCCGAGCTCGGCGGGGAGGGTCTTGCCCGTTATCCTCGAAAGGTCGCTGCCGCTCCAGACGACTTCCCACCTGAAGTGCCTCGATTCCCTGCAGTACGACTTCACGCCCTCTCCCGGCGCGTCCCTGTGCCCATACAGGTAGGGATAATGCGCCTTCCACGGCCACGACACGCGGATATCGGATGTATGCCCCCCGCAGCAGGCGGAGTAATACGCCCTTATCGGCTCTCCTTCCCAGATGCCGACGACCCCTCTCGTCCTGTCCACCGCCTCGGAGGCGACCCTGTTCTCACCCTTGATACCCCTGTAGACCTGGTCCATGATCGTAGCCTGCATATCATACAGTTCGTTCTTCTTCTCCTCGAGCTTGCTCAGCGCGTAGGAGCGTGAGGCGATCGCCTGTACTTTGTACGCCTCGTACTGTCCTTCCTTGAGGTATCCGATCTCGGCGGGCAGGACGCCCTTGAGATAGTCGTCGATCTCGATGACGTTGATCGCGAGAATCGTCTTCCCGCCGCTCCGGCGCAGAAGCAGCCCCCCCCTGTACGGCGTATCTTCGATCGTGAACCCTGCATCTTCCGACGGCCGGAGCTCCATGACCGGCGCCTCGTGGACGGGCCTGTTCCTCTGCTTCAGCCTCAGACCGTTTCTCGTCTTCGATACGACGACGGTCCCGCTCACCTCGCACCTGCCGATCGTCCTCCCGTCCTCCGATTTCGCGGCGACCTGGCCGTCGGGAATATCGATCCTGATGCGGTCATCCGTCTCGAGCACCAGTACGCGGACAACGGGGACATCGTCCCCGCCGGGCAGGTCTATCTCTGTCTCAGGCAGGGTCTCTAAGGGCTGATAGGCGCCCCTGTCGGGAGCGGCACAGGAAAAGACCATAACCAGTGACGCTGCGAGCACGACCGCCGTCAGTGCCGCGGATGCTCGAAAGGAGGGGATATATCGAAAGACCGTCTTCATAGGTATCGATCCCGCCGGATGGATGGAACAATCTCCCACAGTGGCGGCTGACACACCCTTCAGTCTGCCGGAAAACTCAGTTCGCCGGAAAATAGAACTCTCCGTGGAGAGCCGGTCCCCCGTCACTCACCCGCTGCACCATGATGGTGCGCCGCGAGGCAGTATCGGGGCCGGAACCGTCCTCATCGGAGCATTTCGCTGTGAGGGCCTCGTGATGGACCGACTCGTTGGCCAGCAGCGCGACAGCAACGGCCTCCCTGGCCTCCTCGTCGAGATCGTACTTCTCCACCATCGCCTCGACCATGCCCTTGAGGATAGCTTCCTTCACGGGGAGCCAGCTGCCCCGGCCTTTTTCAGGACCGATCCTGAAGCAGGCCGCGACGATACAGCCGGTCATCTCACTGAGAGCCCCGGGGTCGTCGGGAAATTCCATCCCGCCGATCTCCATGCCTTTGAGTCCGATGAGGTCGACCTCGCCGGGATCGACTTCCGCCGCCCCGAGAAGATCGAAAAAGAGTGTGTTGATATGGTGCAGGGTGAGGAAATTGACGTCCGCCTGTTCCTGGGTGTCGATCTCCTTCTCGCCGTCAACCGCTTCCAGCGCGGCAATGAGCCCCGGGGGCAGTTCAACGCTCTGGAAGGAGTGGAGGTCGAGGACGGTATCCGCCCCGCTTCCACTCACTTCCACGATGACGGCGCCGATCCTGCCGGGCACGCTGCCGGTCTCGATGCCGACGATAACCCTCGCCCTGCTTTTTTTCAAGAGTTCGAGCCGCTTCTCCAAAACGACCTCCGTGTTAATGACATCAATCGGACAAAGTCATATTACGGAAGAGTCAGAGGAAGGGTAAAGGGATTTTTCTCTACTCGAGGCGGACGGCCTTGCCCGTGCAGCTTATTTTGCCGCCGTCTCTCTCCACATCGATCATGTAGATATAAGTCCCGTTCGCGACTCTGTCACCGATGAAGTCCCTGCCGTCCCACCAGACGGCGTTCGGAGCGTCTGGAGGCGCGGAACCGAGCAGGTTGCGCGGGATTACGATCTCCCTGATCAGGATACCGCTGACGTTGTAGATCCTGATCGTCCCGGCATCAGCATCGATGTTGAGCGAGAAACAGATATTCGTGCCGTCATCGAACGGGTTGGGGAAGTTGAAGACATCCATGACGAGACCGCTTCCTCCCACCGTGAAGGGATAGATGGTCTCGTACTCTCCGACAGCGACAGTTAGGGCATGATCGCCCGCCGCCAGGGTCGGTGTAAAACTCGCTTCCCACTCCGTCGAATCCTGCGGATCGGGCGCATGCACCAACGCGCCGGCGAGATGGGAGCCATCGAGCATGATCTGCGGCGCCGCATCGAGCCATACGGGGAACTGCATGTCGAGGCGGAAATCGCCTTCGGCCGGGGCTTCTCCGCCGGGCGGTATCTCCCGCGAGCCGTTGTACAGCCTCATCGAAACGGCGGCGTGGAGCTCTTTCATGCCCGTTTCAAGGCCGCCTGGAGAATATACCCTGAAGACGAGCGATTGCTCGACGAGGTTGACCGTATAGTCCACCCTCGCCTCGTAGCCCCTCGCGAAGTCCAGTCCCTCGTCCACCGTGGGGGTGATCGTCAGGTCGCCTGTCCTGTCCTCGCCGTCGACCAGGAACTCGATATTTCCGAGCGCAACGACGTCGCTCGCACCGAACATGAGGCTGCAGGTATTAGTCCTGTTCCGGGAGCGCAGCGTATCGGCGGGGAGTTCCTGCATCCCGTCCCCCCAGTCGGCCGACATCGTCATCCGCTGCGGCCCCTGATCGATCCGGAGCATCGGATCGCCGAGAAGCAAGTACCTGTAGATCTGCTCGTAAGAATAGGAAGCGGTGCCGAGATGCTCTATCTCGCCGGCGGTGATGGCAGCACC
>JAUWMD010000227.1 GCA_030613345.1 Candidatus Krumholzibacteriota bacterium | reverse complement strand
CGCCCCTGCAGCTGGCAAAGAGGCTCTACGGGAAGATCCCCCGCGTCTACAGCGGGCACGGGCTCCTCGTCGGGGCGGCGTACAGGTGGAAGTGCCAGTTCAACGAGAACAGCAAGAGCATGGCCTTCGTCAACAATTTCCCCGAGCTTGGTCACAACGAGATAATGGGCTGGGACAGCCCCGAGAAGATACTCCAGGAGATATTTCTCGTCATGCTCACCGACATCGACGACCACCCGAGGGTCGACAAAAGGATGGATGTGACGTACGGGATGCTCGAACCGCTTGCCTCGGGTGCGATCAAGCTCAACAGCGTCGGCGGCCCCGGTTTCGCCGGAAGGCTCGCCAGGCTGCTATCGATAGTCGCCCTCGGCGACATCACGAGCGTATACCTCGCCGTGGAGTCCGGAAAGGACCCCACGCCGATCGACAAGATAGAAGAGATAAAGGCTCTGCTCAGATCGGAGGATGAATGAAAGCCGTAATCCCCGTCGCGGGCATAGGCAAGCGGCTCCGCCCCCATACCCACACGAGCCCCAAGGCGCTCATAGCCGTCGCGGGAAAGCCGATCCTCGGACATATCGTCGACAGCCTTGTCGAAATGGGAGTGACCGAGTTGATACCGATCATCGGGTACAGGGGCGACCAGATCACCGAGTACCTTGCCGGAGCGTACGACCTTCCGATCAACTTCGTCTATCAGAAGGAGCAGAAAGGGATCGCCCACGCGGTCGACCTGACGCGGCAATACGCCGACGACTCCGAGCTGATAATCATCCTCGGCGATACGATCATCGATACTGATTTTACGAAGATACCGAAGGCGGGTGACTTCGTCCTGGGAGTAAGGGAGGTAGATGACCCGAAGAGGTTCGGGATTTGCGAGGTCGACGGCGGCGTCATCACGAGTATCGTCGAGAAGCCGGACGATCCGAAGGGCAATCTGGCCATTGTCGGGCTCTATTATTTTCGCGACTCGGCCCCTCTATACGAGGCCTGCCGCGCGGTGATCGACAGGGACATAAAAACGAAGGGCGAGTACCAGATCACCGATGCCCTGTCACTGATGATCGAGAACGGCGCCACGTTCGTGCCGTACGAGATCGACGGCTGGTACGACTGCGGTAAGGTCGAGACCCTGCTGGAAACTAATCGCGTCCTTCTCGAGGGCGTCAGTAACGGATCCCACGGCGTCAATTCCGTGATCATCCCTCCCTGCTTCATCGACCCTGGTTCGACGATCGAGAACTCGGTCGTGGGACCGTACGTGTCGGTAGCCGGCGGGTGCTCGATAACCGATTCGGTGGTGAAGAACTCGATACTGAACGAGCGAAGCTCGCTATCGAACGTCGTCATCGACTCAAGCATCATCGGGGCTGGAGCGGAGGTCACCAGGAGCAGCTCCAATCTCAACATAAGCGACGATTCGCAGGTCGATCTCGGGTAGGGGGAATAATCGCTTGACTTGAAGTCCCCATTTAACGATTTGTATGCATAATGTGAATTGATTAAACGAGTACGAGGGAGGACGATTCATGTCTGAGAAGCATCTTTTTACATCTGAATCGGTGACTGAGGGGCATCCCGACAAGGTGGCGGACCAGATTTCCGACGCTATAGTAGATGCGATCCTGGAAAAGGATCCTATGGGCAGGGTAGCGTGCGAGACACTGGTGACGACAGGCCTCGCCTTCATAGCCGGAGAGATTCATACTGAAACGGCATATGTGGACATTCCTTCGATAGTCAGGGGAGTCGTCCACGAGATAGGCTATAACGATCCCCATCTGGGATTCGCATCGGAGACCTCGGCAGTCATAACCTCTATCGATGAGCAGTCCAGCGATATCGCGATGGGCGTAGATACCGGCGGTGCTGGCGACCAGGGGATGATGTTCGGCTACGCCTGCACGCAGACAGACGTCCTGATGCCGATGCCTATCCATATGGCACACCTCCTCGTCAGGAAGATGTCGGAGGTCCGAAAGGCCGGAGAGCTCGACTGGATCAAGCCCGACGGCAAGTCGCAGGTCACGATCGAGTATGTCGACAACGTTCCGCACCGGATCGACACGGTGCTGCTCTCGACGCAGCACAGCGCCGAGGTCTCGCACGACGAGATCGAGGCGGGGCTTCTCGAGCACGTAATAAAGCCGGTAGTCTCGGGATTCGACGTCGATTCATCCGGCTACAGGACGCTCGTCAACCCGACCGGAAGATTTGTCCTGGGCGGCCCGCAGGCCGACACGGGACTCACCGGCAGGAAGATAATCGTCGACACGTACGGCGGATTCGGCAGCCACGGCGGCGGCGCCTTCTCGGGGAAAGATCCCACGAAGGTCGACCGCAGCGCTTCGTACGCGGCGAGGCACGTCGCGAAGAACATCGTCGGCGCAGAGCTTGCCGGCGAGTGCGAGGTCCAGCTGGCCTACGCGATCGGTGTCGCCGAGCCCGTCTCCGTGATGGTCGACACATTCGGCACCGGCAAGATCGGTGACGAGCGGCTCACGGCGATCGTCCGCGAACTCTTTGACCTCACCCCGAAGGGGATTATCGAGAGGCTCGATCTGAGAAAGCCAATCTACCGCAGGACCGCCGCTTTCGGCCATTTCGGGCGCGAAGAAGAAGGCTTCACATGGGAGAAACTCGACTACGTCGACAAGCTCAAAGCTAAAGCTTAAGAAAGGGAAAAGGATGAAATACGACGCCAAGGATCTGGCACTGGCCCCTCAGGGCAAGGACAGGATCGAATGGGCCGAATCGACGATGCCGGTCCTCCGCATGATCAGGAAACGGTTCGAGGAGGAGAAGCCGCTCGACGGGATCAGGATCGCCTCCTGTCTCCACGTCACGACCGAAACGGCCAACCTGATGCGCACGCTCAAGGCGGGCGGCGCCGATGTCTGCATCTGCGCTTCCAACCCGCTGAGCACTCAGGACGATGTGGTCGCCTCGCTCGTGAAGGACTACGAGATCTCAGTCTTCGCCATCCGCGGCGCCGACAACGACCTCTACTACAGCCATATCAACGCGTCCCTCGACATCAAGCCGCACATCACGATGGATGACGGCGCCGACCTGGTCAGCACACTCCACAAGAAACGCCGCGATCTTCTCGAGCACGTCATCGGCGGCTCGGAGGAGACGACTACCGGCGTCATCAGGCTCAAGTCGATGGAGGCGCACGGTGTCCTCGAGTACCCGATGATCGCCGTCAACGACGCGATGACGAAGCATTTCTTCGACAACAGGTACGGCACCGGCCAGAGCACGATCGATGGAGTACTGAGGGCGACCAATGTACTCCTGGCGGGCTCGCGCATCGTGATATTCGGCTATGGCTGGTGCGGACGCGGCGTGGCGATGAGGGCGAGGGGAATGGGCGCCAACGTGATCGTCTGCGAGATCGAACCGGTCAAGGCGCTCGAGGCCGTGATGGACGGCTTCACCGTGATGGACGCGCACGAGGCGGCGAAGATCGGCGACATATTCCTCACCCTGACCGGCAACGTCTCGGTGATCCGTATGGAGCACTTCGAGGCGATGAAAGACGGCGCCATCGTGGCGAACTCGGGACATTTCAATGTCGAGATCGACATCCCCGAGCTCGAGAAAGTAGCCACCGGAAAGAAGCGCATCCGCCACGAGCTCGACCAGTACACGATGCCCGACGGGAGGAAGATCAACCTGCTCGGAGAGGGAAGGCTTATCAACCTCGCCGCCGCCGAGGGACACCCGGCAAGCGTTATGGACATGAGCTTCGCCAACCAGTCGGTCGCGAGCGAGTATATCGTGAAGAACGCCGATACTCTCGAGAAGAAGGTCTACCCCGTGCCCGAGGATATGGACAGGGAGATCGCGAGGCTCAAGCTCGAATCGATCGGCTACTCGATAGACACGCTGACCGAGAAGCAGGTGAAGTACCTCTCCAGCTGGGAGGAAGGCACCTAGGCTGGTAATCGGATCGATAGAAAGAATGAGGGCCCCGGCATCCGCCGGGGCCCTCATTCATTCTATCGATCCGATTACCGGCCTATGTACCTTCCTCCCAGCTGCTGAGGTACTTGACCTGCTTCTCGGTCAGCGTGTCTATCGTGCAGCCGATCGACTCGAGCTTGAGCCTCGCGATCTCCCTGTCCATATCCTCGGGCACGGGGTAGACCTTCTTCTCGAGAGTATCGGCGTTCTTCACGATATACTCGCTCGCGAGCGACTGGTTGGCGAAGCTCATGTCCATAACGCTTGCCGGGTGTCCCTCGGCGGCGGCGAGGTTGATGAGCCTTCCCTCTCCGAGCAGGTTGATCTTCC